>NZ_JBVYOL010000013.1:0-250807 GCF_056120505.1 Paenibacillus sp. sgz302164
CCATTAGAATAGGTTTTTTTATGCAAAATTTCAACATTAATTTACCTTTTTTGTTAAATAACATTTAAAAAATATGGTTTGTTACATTTGTTTGCAAAGCTAGTGAGCTCAAAGCGGTTTGAGCCGGGAATTCCTGCACAATTGCAGGCTTTTCCTCAAAACGAACCACATATGCGGAAAAAGCCTGCACTTTTGCAGGTTTTTGGCGCATGGCCGGTGACGTATTCGTCATCCGGCTTTTCTGCATCGCTTTTCCTGCAAGTGACTACTCCTGGCGATTATTGCTATGGTACCCGCGGAGGAATTGCCGCCGGTTTTGTCGAAATAAGTTTTGTCGAATTAAGGTACTAGTCGAACTTAGTACTATGAATTATGCTGCGTTCCCTTACAATAGGAACAAGGAGAACGTCACATCGTTGGAGGGCAGCATGATGCTAAAAGTGAAAATAACGGGAACAGGGGTCTATTTGCCGGGGCGCCGGATTACGGCTGCGGAAATGGACCGCAAATTGAACGTTGCACAGGGCTGGGTGAGCAAAAAGACGAATGTGCTGACCCGGCATTTTATCGATAAAGAGACTGCTTCCGAAATGGGAGCGAGGGCGGCGCAGCGGGCGCTTGAAGCTGCCGGACGGGATTTTGCGGAAATCGATTGCCTCGTTTGCGTCAGCGGCACGATGGAACAGCCGATCCCGTGTACGGCTGCTCTGATTCAGAGAGCGATGGGGCAGGAGCAATCGGGTGTGCCTTCGTTCGACATCAATTCCACCTGCCTCAGTTTTGTGGCCGGGCTGGATATCATGTCGTACATGGTTCACGCCGGGCGCTACAAAAGGGTGCTGTTGGTATCGACGGAAGTGGCGTCCAAAGGACTGAACTGGCAGCACAAGGAGAGCGCCGCCCTGTTCGGGGATGGGGCGGCAGCGGCTGTTATCGAACAGGCGGGGTCGGAAGAGCGCTCAGGCATCGTGTTTGCGTCGATGGAGACGTACAGCAGCGGTGCGCATTATTCGGAAATACGCGGCGGCGGAAGCGCCCGGCATGCCAAGGAGTACGGTGAAGAATCCGCAGCGGACTACTTGTTCGACATGAACGGAGAGGCGATTTTCCGGATGGCTTCGAGGCTGCTTCCGGACTTTTTGCGGCGGATTTTGTCCGCAAGCGGCAGCGATATCCGGGATTACCGGCTCGTCATCCCGCACCAGGGCAGCGCGATGGCGATGCGGCTGCTGCGCCGCAAGCTGGGCATAACGGAGGAGCAGCTGATGTACATTACCCCGGACCACGGCAATACGATCGCCGCCTCGATTCCGATGGGGCTGCACGAGGCAATCCGGCAGGGGCGGATCGGGCGCGGCGACCGGGTGCTTTTGCTCGGAACGTCGGCGGGCTTCTCGTTGGGAGGCGTCGATTTTGTGTACTGAAGGGACGCCGGGGCAGCGGCCGGTCCGCAGGGTGCTGATCACGGGGGGCCGGGCTCCGGCCGCCCTGGAACTGGCCCGCTTGCTCGCTGCGGCGGGCTGCGAAGTGTACGCAGCGGAGAGCGCTGCGCATCATTTGTGCCGCGTTTCATCGGCCGTGAAACGAAACTTTGCGGTGCCGAGTCCGGCCCGGCATACGGCCGATTTTATTTCCGCGCTGGAGGACATCGCCCGGCGCGAGGGCATTGATCTGCTGCTTCCGACCTGCGAGGAAGTGTTTTATGTGGCTTCGGCGCGGGAGCGGCTCAGCCGCAGCTGCCGCGTGTTTGCGCCTCCGCTCGGGCAGCTGCGCACCCTGCACAGCAAGTGGGCGTTCATCCGCCGGGCGGAAGCGCTGGGCTTCGCCGTGCCGGAGACACGGCTGCTGCGCACCGCCGGGGAGCTCTCCGATTACGCGGGAGCGGGCGGCGGTGGCGCAGCGGCGGCTTCCGCGTTCCCGGAAGGGTACGTGCTGAAGCCGGAATATTCGCGGTTCGCCGCCAAGGTTCGGATCGTGAAGCCGTCCGGTACCTTCGGCGGTCGTTCGACGTCGGAACAGGCGCAAGCGTCAGCTCGGGCGCAAGCGTCGGCACAAGCACAGATGCCGGCGGCAAACCCGGAGGCGTTCGGCTGCCCCTGGGTGGCGCAGCAGTATATTGCCGGCCGCAGCGTCTGCACGTACAGCGTCGCGCACGAGGGGCGCCTGACCGCCCATGCGGCCTACGGCTCGCAGTACGCTTTCGGCGGCGGCGCGAGCATTTACTTCGAGCCGCTTGCTCATCAGGCGGCGCTGGAGTGGGTTCGCAAGTTTGTGAGCTTGGAAAATTTCAGCGGACAAATCGCTTTTGATTTTATAGAAACGGCGGACGGGCGGTTGTTTCCGATCGAATGCAACCCGCGGACGACCAGCGGCATTCATCTGCTTGCGGCGGAGCCCGGCATGGCGGATGCTTTTGTGCAGCCGGAAGCTTTGCAGGGCCGCATCGTCGAGCCGTCGCCTCACGTGCGGAGGATGCTCGGACTGCCGATGCTGGCTTACGGCTTGTCCGGGCAGAGCGCCTGGCGCAGCCTGCCGGAATGGCTGCGCAAGCTGGCGGCGGCCAAGGACGTCATTTTCAGACGGTCGGATCCGAGGCCGTATCTGGAGCAGCTGCCGATGCTGGCCGATATGCGAAAAATCGCCTCCGCGCAGGGCATTTCGCTCATCGAAGCATCGACATCCGATCTGGAATGGAACGGTGATGAGCTATGAGAGCGTTAGTAACCGGCGGGACCGGTTTTTTGGGGCGGCGTCTGGCTGTCCGGCTTTGCCGGTCGGGTTGGGACGTCACCGCCATGGGAAGAAGGGCGGATGCAGGCCGCGAGCTGGAAGCTCTCGGCATCCGGTTCGCGCAGGCCGATTTGCGCAGCGCAGAGCAGACGGCCGCTGCTTGCGCCGGGCAGGACGCCGTGTTTCACTGCGGCGCTTTATCTGCATCGTGGGGGGCTTACGGGCTTTTTTACGACGCCAACGTCAAAGGGACGGAACATCTGCTTGCCGGCTGCTTCCGGCACGGGGTCGGCCGGTTCATCCACGTATCCACGCCGAGCGTGTACTTCGGCGCGGCTCACAGGATGAACGTCAGCGAGGCCGACCCGCTGCCGGCGCGCCAGGCGAGCGCCTATGCCGCGACGAAGCGGCTTGCGGAAGCCGCCGTGGAACGCGCCTGCGCTGCCGGTCTGCCGGCCGTGATCGTACGGCCGAGGGCGATTTTCGGGCCCGGCGATGCTTCGATCCTGCCCCGGATTATTGCGGCGAACGCCACGAGGGGCGTTCCAATGATTGACGGCGGCCGGGCGCTGATCGACCTCACTTACGTGGACAACGTCGTCGATGCGCTCCTTTTGTGCCAAAGCGCACCGGCCGCCGTGCTTGGCCGTGTCTACAACATCACGAACGGGGAGCCCTTGCCGTTCGCGGAGGCGGCCGCAAGGCTGTTCGCCAAGCTTGGCGTGCCGCTGCGACCGAAAAAGCTGCCGTTCGCAGCCGCCTATGCGGCAGCGGCGGCGATGGAGCTGGCGGCGCTGTGGCTGCCGGGATCGCGCGAGCCGCTGCTGACGCGGGCGATGGCGGGGATGCTCGGCCGCAGCCAGACGCTCGACATCAGCGCGGTGCGCCGCGATTTGGGCTATGTGCCCCGCATCGGCGTGGACGAGGGGCTGGACGCTTTTGCGGCCTGGTGGAAGGAGCGGGAAGGATATGGCAAGTAAGCTGCCGACAACGGCAAAAGTGACGCTGCGGCTGTTCGCTGCCGGCTACTGCAAGCACCCGGAATGGGTGACGATTCGCGGAGGAAAGCCGGGCGTCTGCCGCATTCCGGCGCTGTTCGCGCTGATCGAGCATCCGCGGGCAGGCTTCTTGCTGTGGGACACCGGCTATGCCGAGCGGTTTCTCGCGGAGACGGAACGCCTGCCGAATCGGCTGTACCGGATGACGACGCCGGTCGTGTTTCGCGAGCCGGACAGCGCCGTCAGGCAGCTGCTTGCTTGCGGCGTCCGTCCGGAGCAGGTGAACGGCGTCATCATTTCGCATTTTCATGCCGACCATGTGGCAGGATTGAAAGATTTTCCGCACGCGGCATTTTGGTACGCGCCCGAAGCGTATGATGCCGTGCGGCATCTGCGCGGCATGGCCGCTCTGCGCAGAGCTTTTTTGCCGGGGCTGCTGCCGGACGATTTCTTGCAGCGGTCCCGCTTTATCGAGCGCAGCCGGCAGATCGCGCTGCCGCCCGAGTTCGGATTCCCCAGCGCGATGGACGTGCTCGGCGACGGCAGCTTGCTGGCGGTCGAACTGCCGGGCCACGCCGACGGGCAGCTCGGCCTGTTCCTGTCGACGGAACGGCACGATTATTTGCTCTGCGCGGATGCGGCCTGGTCGAGCCGGGCGTACCGGGAGAACCGCCCGCCGCACCCTTTGACCGGGCTGATCATGCCGGACAAGCGCCAATACGGCGAGAGCTTCGAGCGCTTGGTCCGCCTGCACCGGCAAATTCCCGGGCTTCGCATCGTTCCGTCGCACTGTCCCGAGATTTGGGAAAACTGGATCCAGGGAGGCGTTCCGTTCTAATGCCGACCGATACTCTGCAAATCGCATCTTACTACGCGGCTGCCCGGATGAGACGGCGGTGGACCGACCGCGGCCAGCTCGAACGCTGGCAGGAGGAGAAAGTGCGCCGCCATCTGGAACGGGTGCGGCAAGCGTCGGCGTTTTACCGCGAGCTTTGGGGAGATGCGCCGGTGGCGGAGTGGCGCCGGTTTCCCGTCATCGACAAGCAGATGATGATGGATCATTTCGACGCGCTCAATACGGCGGGCATCCGCAAAGCTTCGGCGTTCGAGCTCGCTCTGGAGGCGGAGCGGACGCGGGAGTTTACGCCGATGATCGGCGGGATTACCGTCGGCCTGTCCTCCGGCACTTCGGGCAGCCGCGGGCTCTTTCTGGTCAGCCGGCGGGAACGGCTGGCATGGGCCGGAACCGTGCTGGCCAAAATCTTGCCCGGCTCGCTGCTCGGCCGTCACCGGATCGCCTTTTTTCTGCGGGCGAACAGCAATTTATACGGCTCGGTGGGCAGCCGCAGGCTGCAGTTCCGGTTTTACGATCTGCTCGATTCCCCGGAAGGGCACCTGGAACGGCTTAACATGCAAAAGCCTACGCTGCTCGTTGCCCCGCCGTCCATGCTGAGGCTGCTCGCCGACGCGAAGCAGGAGGGCCGGCTGCATATCGAGCCGGAGCGTATCGTCTCCGTCGCCGAGGTGCTCGACCCGCTGGACCGGCGAATCATGGAGGCGGCTTTCCGCCAGACGGCGCATCAGGTGTACCAATGCACCGAGGGGTTTTTGGCCGCCACCTGTCCGCATGGAACGCTGCACCTCAACGAAGACGTCGTCTGCGTGCAAAAGGAGTACGTGGACCGCGGACTGCGCAAATTCGTTCCCATCGTGACCGATTTTTCCAGATTCACGCAGCCGATCGTCCGCTATCGTCTTAACGATTTGCTGACGGAGCGGGCGGAGCCGTGTCCTTGCGGCTCGCCCTTGACCGCGATCGAGCGGATCGAGGGCCGGTGCGACGATCTGTTTTATTTGCCCGCCCTGGAGGGGGACCGGCTGGCGCCGGTATTTCCCGATTTTATTTCCCGGAGCATCATCGGTGCATCCGAGCAGGTCAGCGCCTACCGCGCGATTCTCCATGCGCCGGAGCGGCTGGAAATTTCGCTGCAGGTGGACGATGGGCGGGGGGAGACCGAGGCTCGGGTTCAAGCCGCTGTCCGCAGCTCGCTTGAAGCTTTATGCGGCCGCATCGGCTGCCGGATGCCCGAAATCATTTTTTCCAGCTTCCATCATATACCCGGAGACCACAAGCTGCGCCGCGTGGAAAGGAGATTTACGTATGTCGACGGACATCCGCTTTTATGACAAAAACACGATAAAAAGCATGAATTGGCCGGAAACGGAAGACGGCTCATATGCGAAACGGTTTTTGCTCCCGTTCTTCGAGCAGCCGGCTGAAACGCTCATTCCCAACGTGCGGACGAAGCTGCATGCGCTGAAGCTGGACGAACACGTGCTGCCCGTTACCGAGAACGACGGCGAATACGGGAATTCTTACGTATGCTCGCCTTATACGCACTATATCAGCTACGCCAGACAGGAATTGTATTTGCTCAAATCGCGCGCCGCCCGGCTGCTGCTTCCGGCGCTGCTCGGCGGTCTGGGGCTGCTGCTGAAAGCGGGCCGTTTCAACCGGACCGTTCATGTCAACAATTGGCTGCTGTCGACGAACTTATATCCCAACCTGTCCGACAGGCATATCGACGAAGCGGTTGCGCTATTGCTGGACACATTTCCTCGGCATACGCTGGTGTTCCGCTCTTTGAACCGCACGACGAACGGCGCGCTGATGGACGCTTTGCAGTTGCGCGGATTCCGTCTTGTGCCGAGCAGGCAAATTTATTTTCTCCGGCCTTCGGAGGAAGCGGGAACGAACGCGAAAGCGCGCTGGCTCCTGAAGCGGGACTATGGGCTTCTGGAGGCGCATCTCTACGAGGTGTTGGGTCCCGAGCAGTTGTCGGAAAAGGACGTTCCGCGGCTGTCCGCCCTGTACAAGTCGCTTTACCTGGATAAATATTCGTATCATAATCCGCAGTTTGGCGACCGTTTTTTTGCGCTTGCGCTGAAGGAAAAGCTCCTGCAGTTCCATGCGCTGCGCAGCCGGAATACGGGGAGCATCGATGCGGTTTTGGGCTATTTTTGCCGCCATGGCGTCATGACGACTCCGGTGTTCGGCTACGATACGTCGCTGCCGCAGGAGCTCGGGCTGTACCGTATGCTCTCGGCGGTGCTGCTTGACATTGCCCGCCGCAGCGGGCATCTGCTTCATGAAAGCTCCGGCGCGGCGCAGTTCAAACGCAATCGCGGAGCCGTCTCCGACATGGAGTACAGCGCGGTATACGGCGCGCATCTCCCGGCCTACAGGCAGGCCGGATGGGCGTTTCTCCAGAACGTCCTGAACAAAATCGGCGTACCGCTAATGCGAAAATATAAGCTGTAAAGGAGGCTCTGTGCGATGGGAAACGAACCGAAGGTCGCGCTGGTTACCGGAGCGTCAGGGGGCTTCGGGCTGCGAACGTCCGTCGCTCTGGCGGGCAGCGGGTACCGCGTCATCGCGGCCATGCGCAATTTGCAGAAGCGGGAACTGGTGCTTAAGCACGCAGAGCAGGCGGGCATTTCGGCACAAAATCTTGAAATCGTTCGCATGGATGTAACCGATCATGTTGCGGTAGAGGCGGTTGTGGCGGACATTATGCGCACCTATGGGCGCATCGATGTGCTGGTCAACAATGCGGGCTTTGCCGCAGGCGGATTTGTCGAGGATGTGCCGATGGACGTATGGAGGGAGCAAATGGAGACGAATCTGTTCGGTGTCATCGCCGTCGCCAAGTCGGTTCTCCCTTACATGCGGAAGCAGCGATCAGGCGTCATCATCAACGTGAGCAGCGTGAGCGGGCGCTCGGGATATCCGGGCTACGGGCCTTACTGCACGTCCAAATTCGCCGTCGAAGGATTCAGCGAGTCGCTGCGGCTGGAAATGAAGCCTTACGGAGTCGACGTCGTGCTCGTCGAGCCGGGGGCGTACCGGACTGACATTTGGCAAAAAGGGTTTGACGCCATCAGCGCCCCGGAGGAGTCGGCATACCGGAAGCCGCTGCATAAAGTGCTCGAATTTTCGCGCCGGACGGCCGCAACCGCATCCGACCCGGAGGAAGTGGCCGATACGATCGTGCGAATCGCCGGTTCGGCCAAACCGCGGCTGCGGTATCCTCTGGGACGCGGCGTCATCGCCGGCTTGTGGGGCAAAGCGCTGCTGCCGTGGAAATGGTACGAAGCCGTCCTGCTGCGCTTACTCAAATAAAAAACGCGACAGCTGCGCATATCCGCACGGCTGCCGCGTTTCCTCATTTAACCAAATATTTGACGAGATCATCGAGCATGAGATTGGCTGAAATGATGCCGCCGGACGAGTTCCAAATGCCGTCATTCACTTTGTGCACGTTGCCCGCTTTGACCACGTTCAAATTTTTCCAGAGCGCTTCCTCCTGCCATGCTTTCTCGTTCTTCGTCGTTTCGCTTTTGTCGTCTTCCAGCGTGAAGTAGAATAGGACGTCGCCTTCCAGCTCGGGGATGCGCTCTTTCGGAATAATGTCGGCGAACGTATCTTTGTTTTGAACGGCAGGTCGCTTCAGGCCAACGGTTTTCAAAATATTGCCGGCAAACGTATCGTTATAATAAATACGGACTTTATCCCCTACGTAAAAGCGGGCGAGCGAGACTTGCGAGTTCACTTTGTCTCCGAGCTTTTGCTTGACTTCGGCGAGATGCTTGTCAAATTCGGCCAGTTTTTTGCCGCCTTCCTCTTTTTTGTTCAAAGCTTCGGCAAACAGCATGAAGTTGATTTTCCAGTCTGCCTGCAGACGCTCGGACAAGACGGTCGGAGCGATCGCGGACAGCTGATCGTAAATTTTTTCCTGGCGGATCTTGTTGCCGATAATCAGGTCGGGCTTCAGCGATGTGATAAGCTCCAGATTCGGCTGCTGCTCGTCTCCGACGATTTGCACGCCTTGCAGATCGTTTTTCAGGTGCGGGTAGTAGGGCTCAACGCCCCATGCCCGGACCATGCCGACAGGCTTGACGCCGAGAGCCAAAATGTCCTCGACACCGTCGTTGACCAGGACGACGACGCGTTCCGGCTGCTTTTTGATCGTTGTCGTGCCCATGGCATGCTTGACGGTGTATTCCACCGCAGCGGCCGGAGCGGCAGTGGCCGGCGCTGTGGCGGGAGGCGGCGAGCCTGCGGCGGGTTTGCCGCTGCCGCAGCCTGAGAGCGCGAGGGCCAGCGAAAGCAGCAAAGTTGCTGCGATAGATGCAAATTTTGTACGTTGAAACATGGTGTCTGTTCTCCCCTTTTACAATGATAATGAGAATTGTTATCATAAAATAGTGTAAAGTTTGCATGCCGATTCGTCCATGCCTTCAAGTATCCCGGTTTTGCCCGATTGTCACATCGGCTGCCGGATGAATAGAGGAGTTAGCTGCCTGCTATGGAACATACGCTGTATCTGTTTTCATCCGTGCGCACTTACAAAAGGACCGGAGAAGCCGTGGTTCGCCTTCGCCGTGTGCCGTTTCCGATGCTTTGCCTTGTCGTGAGAGGAAAGGCGGAAGTGCTGCTGGACGGCGCCGTCTATGAGGCGGAGCCGTACCGGCTGTTTTTCCTGCATCCGGGCATGTCGGTTGACGCTGCCGTGCTGTCCGACGAGCTGGAGTGCCAGATCGTCTTCATGCGCGCCGTTACGGTTTCCAGGCATAGAGGCGCATGGAATTTAAGCGGCGGCGATGGCGCGGGGCCACCGGAGCATATGCCGCAGGGCTGCATCCCGATCGGCGAAGAGCGGCTGCTGCCGGAGCGGTTTCAGCGGCTGGCCCAATCGGCCATGGAGCGCTCCGGGCTGCGCGATCCGAACTTGCAGCTGCAGGAGCTGCTGCATGTCATCGCGAGGGACGCGGCGGCGCAGAGCGAGGTGCGCACGGGGAACGAAGCAATCGATCGAAGCATCGCTTATATGCACAAGCAATATGAGCGGAAGCTGAGCCGCGATACGCTGGCCCAAATAGCCCGGCTGTCGCCGAATTCCTTTTGCCGCAGCTTCAAAAAAGCGACCGGCGTGTCGCCGACCGACTATGTGAACCAAATCCGGCTGCAGCATGCGAAGCAGCGGCTTAGTTCGGGCGGCTCCGTTAAGGAGGTGTCGGCGTCCGTCGGTTTTGACAGCGAGTATTACTTCAGCCGTCTGTTTAAGCGGCATTCCGGCATTCCGCCTGCCCTTTACATAAAGCGGCATCAGTTGAGAGTCGCCTCCGCTTCACGTTTTGGCTACCATGACAACTTGGCTGCGATTGGCGTCGAGCCTGTTGCAGCGATCGATTGCCATCCATATCCGGGGATGAGCGATGCCGAGCACAGGCGCTTGTGCAGCGTGCAGCTGGAGGAGTTGAAGCGTTCGAAGCCGGAGCTGATCGTGGCGGATTTTTCGCATCAGGCTTTGTACGATACATTCAAAAGTATCGCGCCGACGGTGCTGATGAAGTTCCATATGGATTGGCGCGTCACGCTGCTGAAGCTGGGGGAAATGTTCGACAGGGACAGCGAGGCCCGGCGGACGGTGCGGCAGTTGGAAGAGCGGACCGCCAAGGTGCGGAAAATGCTTGCTCCCGCCTTCCGGGACGAGGGCGTCACCTACATGCAGGTCATTCACTCGCAGTTTCGCGTTCAAGGGACTGCGAACCATCCGCTGAACGATTTGCTGTATGCGGAGCTCGGCTTCAACCCGGGAAGCGGCGTGCCCCGCGGGGCGATGAGGGAGCATTTTACGCCGGAGCATTTTCCCGACCTTGACGCCGATCATTTGTTCATTGAAAAGTTTTCCAGCCATCCGGAGATCGAGGAGACTTTCTCACAAATCCAGCGCCAGTGCCGCTGGCAATCGATCCGCGCTGTCCGGAACGGCCAGGCCCGGTTTATTCCGAATTGGCTGACGATGAGCTGGACGCCGCAGGGCCGGCACCGGATTATCGACGAGCTCGTCTCGGTTTTCTGAAAAAGGGTTGACCCGGCGCCGCCCGACGAGAGTCATGATTCGTTCCCTGCGAAAAGCAGGGAATTGTTTTTTTACAATTATGATGATACAATTTGTATCATCATAAGAGGCGGTTGTGCTGCATTGCGGCAAAAGCAGCACCCAACGCGCGCGAACCCCGGGCGCGCGTTGGGTCGCCGACGCATGGCGGCGGTCAGAACCCCCGGCGTTATTAGGAGCCGCGGAATTAGGAGTTTCGCGCGCGAGGGGCTGTGCGCACGGCTGCCGGCCAGGCGCCGACCGGTCTTTTTGAAAGCGCGTTCAAATCGGACAGGACGCTGCGGGCCTCGCGCTATTTTGATCCGGCAGTATATTTACTTTTACACTCGAAAGGACGGACTAGTACATGTTGAAAAGACTGCTTGTTGTTTGCACCGCGTTGTTTGTATGTATCGTTTTGCTGCCGTTTGCGATTGCGGCCGCAGAAAGTCCCGCGTATTCTTTATCGGTCAGCGGCGATCAGGCCGGTTCCGATATTCGCGTCACGGTTAAAGGGGAGCATATCGAGGATATGTACAGCTATGAAATCAATGTAACATACGATACGAGCAAGCTCCGCTTCAAAAAAGCGGTCAGCTCGGTTACGGGATTTTCCGTTCCGGCGATTGTGAAGGACGGTAAAGTGACTTTTGCGCACACGAAAGTGGGGCCAAAATCGGGCGAAAACGGCTCGGTCGAGTTGGCCGTTTTGACGTTTGAGAGCATCGGCGAGGGGGAAGCGGCCATCAAGCTGACGAGCGTCAAGAACGTCAACAGCCAACTGGCGGCAGCCGACTACACGCCGAAAGTACAGCTAAATGTGAAGCCGCACGTCAGCGACAAGCCGATCACGTTCACCGACATTGCCGGCCATTGGGCAAAGAGCGGCATCGAACGAGCCGCAGGCCTCGGCATTGTGAACGGCTATGCGGACGGCACGTTCCGTCCGGAAGGGCAAGTGACGAGAGCGGAGTTTACGGCGATGCTGGTCAGAGCCGTCGATGTTCCGGTGAACGGCGGGGTAACGCTGGCTTTCGCCGACGTGGACAGCATTCCCGAATGGGGCAAATCGTTCGTGTCGGAAGCGGTGTCGGCGGGCATCGTGACCGGCTACGACGACAACACGTTCCGCTCGGACAAGCTGATTTCCCGCGCCGAAATGGCCGTGATGGTCATGCGCGCAGCCGGCATCCGGGTGCCGGAAGGGGTGAAGTCCTCCTTCGCGGACGCCGATCAAATACCGGATTGGGCCCACGCCTACGTTGCGTCGGCTTTCAAAGAAGGGCTTGTTCACGGCCGTGACGGCAATGCGTTCGTGCCTTTCGATAACGCCACCCGCGCGGAAGCCGTGACGATGATCATCGCGCTGCTCGATCATAAAAAGTAGCCGCGCACCGGCTTCCGCTCCCTGGGGCGTTGCCGACCGGTGCAAAAACCGGCTGCGCCTTCGCACCGCGCTCAGCTCCCAGCGCTGCGCTGCATGACGGCGGTCGGTCAGCCAAGCCGGAACGTGAGCGGCCTAGGAGTCTGGCGGGTGACCCACGTAGAAGGTATATGGATGCAAAATGACAGTCATTATGCCGCGTAAGCGGCAATATATGCAGTCATAATTCACCCGGTATGCACAAAAGTATCTCCGCTCGCCAGACTCCAAGTGCAAAAAACCTGCAAAAGTGCAGTTTTTGCCCGATGGATACGCTAGCCACGACAAATTCCTGCAATTGTGCAGGCTTTACGCCGCAAACATAGGCTCAGACTCATTTTCTCCGAAAATTCCTGCACTTCCGCAGGCTTTTCGCTTAAATGAACCATTTTTAAGGAAAAAGCCTGCACTTTTGCAGGTTTTTTCCTTGCCAAGCCGCCTTGTCCCCCACTTCAACTCCCCAATCCGTGTAGGAGAGGCATAGGTCGGGGAAGAGTGGCTGGCTGTGCCCTACGGTTCCTCTAACCCGGCACTTTATCATTTTTTCGCAGGTTTTCCCACTTCAGCTCCCAAACCAATGTAGGAGAGACATCGATAGGGGAAGAGTAGCTGACTGTGCCTCTCTTGTTCCTCTAACCCGGTACTTTATCAATTTTTCGCAGGTTTCCCCACTTCAGCTCCCCAATCCGATGTAGGAGAGGCATCGGTCGGGGAAGAGCGGCTACGACTCTCCAATGCACGTTGTCTCCACAGCCTGACTTTTGCCGGTTTTTGCGCAGCACGGCCTCGCAACAGCGTAACGCGCGCCGGGGATACGCTCGCGCGTACCACCGAAGCGCCTGAGATACGCTCGCGCGCAGTCGAAGCGCTCGGGGTACGCTTGCATGTACAGCCGAAGCGCCCGAGATTCGCTCGCGCTTGGGCAGCAGAAGCGTGCAAAAAGACTACCCCGAAGCCGGAAACTTCGGGGTAGTCTTTTTTCCGTTCAGTTCTGGAGGAAGCCTTCCAGAGCGGCGGTCGGCTTGCCGTCGCTGCCCCATGCGCCCAATTTGTAGCCGCCGTTGTAATTCGGGAACGCTTCCGGCTCCCAGTAAAAGACGCCCAGCCCTTTGCCGTTTGGCAGCGATTTCGTTTTGCTGACCATATCGGCGACAAAGCTTTTGGCCTCGGCGGGACGGTCGTAGCTCATGCCGATTTCGGAGACCATGATTTCTTTGCCGAATTTGGCAATCATGTCGTTCATGGTCGTCAGCGTCTTGCTCGTTTGGGTCGACCAGTCGCTGTAAGAAGGATAAAGTGACATCGCGATCACGTCAAAGTTGGCGCCATTGTTGATAAGCCCGCTGATGTTCCACTGAAAGACGGCGTTGTCGGCGCCGTTCGCCAGATGGACGACCGTTTTCGTCGAGCTGCTGACGGATTTTACCGCATTGTGGCCGGTGTTGACCAGCCATGCATAATTTTTCATGTTTTTGGACGCTCTGCCGTCCTCCCACAGCATCCCGTCATTCGTTTCGTTGCCCACCTGCACCCATTCCGGCGTGACACCTTTGGCTTGCATCGCGAACATCACATCGCGGGTATAGCTGTACACGTTGTCCATCAACTGCTGAAACGTGAAATTTTTCCAGGCGGCAGGTTTGCTCTGCGCTCCGGGGTCCGCCCAGGTGTCGCTGTAGTGCAGGGTCAGCATGATCCGGAATCCCAGCTTTTTGGCGCGCTCAGCGAGCAGGGCGGCCCGTTCCTTGTTCATGTAACCGTTGCCATAATCGGACGACGGATTGACGAACACGCGGATGCGGACGGAATTGATTTGGTAGTCATCTTTCAAAATTTGTAAAATGTCGCGCTGGACGCCTTTTTTATCCTTCCATACGTAGCCTTGGGCTTCCATGCCCGGAACCCAGCTGATGTCCGCGCCTTTTGCGAAGGCGGCAGCCGCCTCCAGACGGGTCGGGCCGGCGAAGTTCCCCGAACCAGCCGCAAGCAAAGTCAGGCAAATGGCCCAGATGAACATGAGACGAAAGCTTTTTCTCAACATTGCGATTCTCCTCCATTTTGTTCAAATGCAATTCATATCCAAACCGCAAGCGCTTGCAAAACTGTGAGTCTCCTTTCCGCGACCGGGATAGTATACATCCTACTTTTTTCCTGGAGAGATAAAACCGTAGAAAACTATAATAACAGGGAAAATACTATCCACTTCGCCGAAATGGATTGAATTCTGTCATGAAGCGCTTACAATGAGGGGGAGTTTGCACAAAGCCGACAAAAAGGAGGAGAAAAACGTGAAAATCAGAAAGAGGCTGGCCATTGTGCTGATGGCTGCGGCTTTGTTCCAGGCGATGCCGGTTCCCGGTTCATATGCCGCGGTTCAGCCGGAGACGCCGATCCGGGTGAATCCGATCCCGGGGATCAGCCCTGATTTTATCAAGGGTGCGGATATTTCGATGTTAAAGCAGATTGAGGATCACGGGGGCGTCTATTACGACAACGGCGTGCGCAAAGACGCTTTGCAAATTTTCAAAGACCATGGGGTAAACTGGGTTCGCCTGCGCATTTGGAACAATCCGGATGACGCCAGCCGCATCGATAGCGGTGGCGGGGAGGCGATCACGCCGGCCGGAGGCCGCAACGACGAAGCGACGACCATAGCGCTTGCCAAAAGAGCGAAAGAACTGGGCCTCAAGGTGCTGCTCGATTTCCATTACAGCGATTATTGGGCGGACCCCGGCAAGCAGTACAAGCCATATGCGTGGAGGGATTTGTCGGGAACGGCTCTAGAGCAGGCCGTATACGATTATACGAAGCGGGTGATGAGCGATCTCACCGCGCAAAATGCGGCGCCGGACATGGTCCAGATCGGCAATGAGACGAACGGCGGCATGATTTGGCCGGACGGGAAGACGTGGCGGCAAAATGCCGGCGAAACGATCGGCGGCTATGACGGTTTTGCCCGCTTGCTGGAGCAGGGGGCGAAAGCGGTGCGGGACAACGATCCGAACCGGAACGATGCCGACCGGAAGATCAAAATCATGATCCATCTCGCCGACGGCGGGGACAATGAGCTGTACCACCGGGTCTTCGACCAGTTGAAGCAAAGAAATGTCGATTATGACGTCATCGGGTTTTCTTTTTATCCTTATTGGCACGGAACGATGGAGCAGCTGCAAAAAAACATGAACGACATTAGCGCCACGTACAACAAGGAAGTGCTTGTCGCCGAAACGGCTTACGCGTACACGCTGGACAATGCCGACAGACAGAACAACAATTTTGGCGAAAACGAGGAAAATACTGGCGGCTACAAAGCTACCGTGCAGGGACAAGCCTCGGCTGTCCGCGATGTCATGAACGTTGTGGCGCAGGTGCCCGGCGGCAAAGGGCTCGGCGTTTTTTATTGGGAGCCGGACTGGATTCCGGTGAAGGGCGCGGGCTGGACGGAAGGAGCGGACAGCGGCTGGGAAAACCAGGCGATGTTTGATTTTCAGGGCAATGTTTTGCCTTCTCTGGACGTGTTCAACCGCGTTTCCGCCGGCGGCGCAGTCGTTCCGCCTGTGTTAACAGGGCTTCGCCCGGTGAATATGACCGTGACTGTAGGCTCCTCCGCAGCGCTTCCGCTTACGGTAAAAGCCGATTATTCGGACGACTCGGTCAGGAAGCTTCCCGTCGAATGGGAAGCCGTAGATGCGGAGCTGCTGAACAAGCCGGGAACTTTCACCGTGTACGGAACGATTGCGGGTGTTTCCGAAAAAGCGTCTGCCATCGTCACGATAGAAGGCTTAACCAACTATGTGAGCAATCCCGGCTTTGAAACGGGGAATTTTGACGGTTGGACGATTACCGGAGATACGTCCAAATTCAGAGTGAAGAACGAGCCGTCCAACGCCCACAGCGGCGATTACTCCGTTCATTACTATGCCGATCAAGCATTTCAATTTACCGTCTCGCAGACGATTACGGGCTTGAAGAACGGAACTTACACGTTGAGCGCCAGAACGCAGGGCGGCGGCGGGGAAAAAAGCATGCGCCTGTTCGCCTCGGGCTTCGGCGGCTCGACGATGACGGCGGACATTCACAATACAAAATGGCACGATTGGCAGGAGCCTGTTTTGTCCGGAATCGAGGTTACGAACGGGCAAATCACGATCGGCGTCGAGACTGATGCCGAGACGGGAAATTGGGGCAATATCGACGATTTTGTCCTTGTGACGGACCATTCGGCGGCAGCTTTGACGGCACCGGCCCAGGTGACGCCGGGTGCCGAATTTACGGTGCAAGCCGGCGTCAGCGGCCTGGCCTACAAGGTGTACGCACAGGATCTGACGATCAACTACGACAGCGACCGGTTCGAATTCGTGAAGGCGGAAGCTGCGGCCGAGGGCACATCGCTTGTCGACATCGACAGCAGCACGCCGGGCGTGATCAAGCTGTTGGCGGCGTCCGGCAGCGGGCTCGCGGAGCCTGCGAATGTGGCGAAGCTCACTTTTAAGGCGAAAGCGGAGGGAGCGGGCAAAATCGCCATCGGGCACGCGGAGTGGGGCACGGCCCCTCAAGGGCTCGTCATCGTGCCGGCCGCGCTCGGAAGCGCGCTGGTCACCGTAAAGAGCGGGGATACCGGAGGTTCCCCGGGGGACGGCGGCAGCAATGGAGGCAGCGGTGGCAATAGCGGTGGTAACGGTAGCGACAATGGCAGCAACGGTAACAACGACGGCAGTAGCGGTAGCGCTGGAAGCAGCAGTAGCGGCGGCTCGGCGAGTTCGGATAAGCCGGAGCGACGCGCCGACGGCTCGATCAAGCTGAAGCAAACGGCGGTGTATGACGCCGTTCAAAAGAAAGCGGCCGCGTCACTGGACCGCGAAACGATGAAGCAGCTGCTGAGCGAAGCCAAGAGCGTCAGCGGCAAGAAGCGTATTGAGCTGGAAATTTCCCAAGCGGAGGGCGCACAGACATACGCGCAGGAACTTCCTGCGGAGCTGTTGACGTCGGCCGCAGCCGACGTATCGGTCGAGCTGGCAACTCCGCTCGGCAGGATGACCTTGCCGGGCAGCATGCTCCAAGGAGCCGGCGTCGGAAGCGGCAATGTCACCGTCCGGATCGGCCTTGCGGACGCTGCAAAATTCGGCGGCAAGCCCGTATGGGAGCTGACGCTGCTGTCCGCGGACGGGAAAATCGTCCCGTGGCACAATCCTGATGCGCCGGTTGCCGTGTCGCTTCCGTATAAGCCGAGCGCTGAGGAAGCCGGCAGCACGGAACATCTGGTCGTCCGGTATTTGAACGCAGACGGCGAGGCGGTTCCCGTGCCGAATGCGAGATACAACCCGCAAACGCAGGAAATCTCATTTACGACGGCTCATTTCAGTTTTTACACCGTGGCACACGTTCGCCAAACTTTCGCCGATCTGGATAGCGTTCAATGGGCAAAACCGGTGATCGACGTTCTCGCGTCCAAAGGTGTCGTCACAGGCACAGGCGCGCAGAGTTTCTCTCCGCAAGCGCAAGTAACCCGGGCGGATTTCCTCGTGATGCTCGTCCGCGCGCTCGGTCTTTGGGCGAAAGCGGACGCCAATTTCAGCGACGTGCGCCAAGCCGATTACTACTTTGAGGCCGTCAGCATCGCCAAAAAACTCGGAATCGCCGGCGGGGCGGGCGATAACGCATTTCATCCCGGTGAGCTTATTACGCGGCAGGACATGATGACGCTGACGCAGAGAGCGCTTCATGCGGCTAGAGCCGTGCAGGCCGGAACATCCGATGCCGCCGTTTTAAGCAAATTCGAAGATCGCTCATCGATCTCCGCGTATGCCGAGGCGCCGATAGCCGAATTGCTGCGGCAGGGCATCGTGCAAGGCGGCGGTGACCGGATAGCGCCGCAGGACGCGGCAACAAGAGCGGAAGCGGCGGTTCTCATATACCGCGCTATGCACCAATAAAACGAAGAGGAGGAAACCATCGTGCAGGTTCATAAAATGATCGGCGCAGCGGCATTGTTCGCAAGCCTGCTGTTCTCCGCCTTCATGCCGGGCTCGGCGGCGTTGGCCGATGCCCCGGCCAACCTCGTGCAAAACCCCGGCTTTGAAGCCGGGTGGAGCCCGGACCCTTGGGAAGTTGCAGGCGATGCGTCCGCCGTATCCGTAAGCGATGAAGGATCGGGCAATGCGCACACAGGTTCCAAATATTTGAAATATTACAAAGGAACCGGCTTTTCTTTTTCCGTTACGCAAACGGTGTACGGCGTGCCTGACGGCATTTATACGCTGACGGCGGCGGTACAGGGCAACGCAGGGGCCAGCTTGTCGCAAATTTTTGCCAAAGATTACGGAGATATCGAGCTGACGCAAAACTTTGCGAATACCGGATGGGGGCACTGGTCCGAGCCGGCCATCGCGAATTTCAAAGTAACCGGCGGCAAAGTGACAATCGGGATGAGAATCCAGTCCCCCGGCGAACTGTGGGGCGTGCTGGACGATGTCGCGCTGGTCAAAGTCGGGGACATCTCCGCGGAGGCGCCTGTGATCGCTGCGATCACTCCGGTTCAGATCACCTCCATCGTCCATGATTTGCCGCTATTGCCGACCGTCGTCACCGCCGTGTACAGCGACAAAACGGCCAAAAGCCTCCCGGTCGTCTGGGAACCGGTCGATCCGGCCAAGCTTCAACAGCCGGGCAGCTTTGAAGTGCGCGGTTCGGTGCAGGGCACGGACGTTCCTGCAACAGCATCGATTACCGTGACGTACAAATCGATCGATGTAAACAACGATCAAGCCGTGAACGTCGGCGACCTTGCAGTAGCCGTGTACTATAAAGGCTTCCGTTCGGACAATGCCGGCTGGGCCCAGGCCAAAGCGGCCGATGTGAACAACGACGGAACAGTCGATGCGGCGGACATCCAACTGATCGCCCGCAAAATCCGCAATCCGTAAGCATCGCACGGATGCGAAAATAAGCCAAGCGAAGAAGCCTCCAAACCCACTGTTCAAGCGGGGTTGGAGGCTTCAGTCTGCCCGGGAAAGCGGCGGCACTCTGCTGGGCTTGGAGGAACTAGAGGACGCGCTTAAAGTAACCGTGTCCTAACGCGCGCGCTTCTCCTGGCGCGGATAACGCCTTGACCGACCGCCATGATGCAGCGCAACACCACGCGCAGGGAGCTGAGCGGGTGTTGCGCTGCATGTCGTGCGATCAAGAGCCGGTTTGGCAAGACAGGACAGGAGAAAACCTGCATAAGTGCAGTTTTTTCCTGCGGAAATGGCTCGTTTTGGCAAAAAGCCTGCGAAAGTGCAGGAATTTTCGGCGATAATGAACCTGAGCCCCTGTGTGCGGCGAAAAGCCTGCACAATTGCAGGAATTGTTCGCGGCCAGCGCATCAAGGGCACAAATTCATGTATTTTTGCAGGTTTTCTTCGCACCCGCAACCACCCCCTGACAGATTATGGCTATCGGCTCAGGTGTGGCGTGGTGCGGCGCGGGGGGCAACAGTTGGTCAGCCTCCAAACCGCTGCTAAAGTGGAGTTGAGGAACAGCTTGCTAAGCAGTTTTCCCGCCACTTGCGGGAAATGCCTGAGCCGCTTCTTGCTCCGGCAAAAGGATCGCCCCTTAGCTGCCAAGCCAGGGGCGATCCTTTTATTTCACCGGCATCGCTTGCGTCTCGTCTTGTGCGAGCGGCACAATCGGCAGCCGAATCTCAACGGTTGTGCCTTGGCCTGGGCTGTTACGGTAATGGAGCCCGTATTGCTCGCCGTAGTACAGCTTAATGCGGCGGTTAATGTTTTTGATGCCGTAGCCGTCTTTTTTATCGTGAACATCGTTCGCGTTCAAGCGGCTCACAAGCTCGTCCGGCATGCCGACGCCATTGTCCTCGACGCACAGCACCATATCCCCATTGTCCGTATAGGAGTGGATGACAATTTCCCCATGCCGTGAATCGCCCTCCATAATCCCGTGCAAAATGGCGTTTTCCACGATAGGCTGTAGCGTGATCTTGAGCATCGTGCAGTCGTACAAGCTTTCGTCGACATCAATGTGGAACGTAATCGCGTTGCCGTAGCGCTTGTTTTGAATCTCGACGTAAAGCTGCACGTGCTTCAGCTCGTTTTCCACCGAAATGATCTCGTCGCCCTTGTTCAGGCTGATTTTGTAAAACTGGCTGAGCGCCTGCACAATTTCCGGAATATCGGGCACGTTGTGGCGGATCGCCGTCCAATTGATCAAATCGAGCGTGTTGTACAAAAAGTGCGGATTGATTTGCGACTGCAGCGCCTTCAGCTCGGCATTTTTCGCCTCCTGCCCCAGCTTGTACTGCTCGCTTATAAAAAACTTCATCCGCCCGACCATAAAGTTGAAGTTCTCCACAAGCTCCCCGACCTCATCGCGGGTCGTTTCCACTTTGACGGTGTCCAGCTCGCCGCTCTGCACTTTGCGCATTTTGCGGATCACGATGCCGATGCGGTTCGTAATGGAGCTGGAGATGAAATACAGACAAATATTGGCCACAATGACCAGCACGGACATGACGATGATCGTCTGCTGCCGCAGCTTCTTGCTGGTCGAGTACATCTCTTCCAGCGGAACGACGGTGACGAGCTGCCAGTCGGTGCCTTTGATCGTTTTCGCGCCGACGAGCACGCTCTCGCCGCTGCGGGTCAGCGTCTGCCAGGGATCGTCCTGATTGGCGATGCTTTGGGTGACGGGGGCTTCGAGCAGCCACCGCTTCAACTGCCGCTCGTTGGAGCTGACGATTATGGAGCCGCTGGAATTTTGCAAATAAGCGACCCCATTTTGCGTCGTATTCGCCCGTTTCACGATATCTTTCAGCATTTCCTCGCGGATATCGATGCTCAGCACGCCGACATTGTCGTCCAGGGCGCTGAAATTTTTGATGTAGCGGATCGAATGAATCGCTTTCTGCTCGGGATCTCGGAGCGCCGGAACCGCTTCCTCGTCGGAAATCCACTTCATTTTGCCCGTAGCTTGTTTAAGCAGCTGTTCCGTCGGGGAGCCGGCAAACAAGCTGATCGGATAAAACATCGTCTGCTCGTTCGAATAAATCAGCCCGTCTTTAATAAAAAGCCGGATTTTGACGATATCGTCCACCTTTTGAAAGGAGGAAAGATTCAGCGACAAGTTCTGAAAATCGCGCAGCTGATCGGATAGCGTATACGTCGCGACCGGGCGCGACAGCATGTCGTTCATATGGCTGTCGACTACGATGCTGTCGGAAATTTCGATAATTTTGCCCAGCTTGTAGTTTAGGAACGAATCGGTTTGCTCCAGCACCTGTTTGGTCGAGAACAGCACTTCCGAATTGACGGTTTCCGAGCTTTGCTTGTAGGACATATAGGATAAAATGCTGAGCGTGATCATGATGAGCAGCGAATTGAAAATCATCAATTTTTGCTTGAGCTTCAAGTTGCGCAGCAGCTGCCACATGCTCATGAGTATTTCTCCTTGTATTCCGTCGGCGTCATACCCGTCAGTTTTTTGAACGTTTTGGCAAAATAATTGGCATCCTGGAAGCCGACGAGGGCGGCGATTTCATAAAGCTTGCGCTTGCGGTCGCGCAGCAGCTCCTGCGCCCGCTCGATGCGCAATTCGGTTATATACTGGTTGATGGTCGAGCCCGTCTCTTTTTTAAACTGCAGGCTCAAATAGTTCGGCGTCAAATACAGCGCATCGGAAATCGATTTAATCGACAAATCCGGCTCGTCGACATGCTTGAGCACATGCTTTTGAATGCTGAGCGCGATGGAGCCGCCCTGTTCCCTTTGCTCCAAATACCGGAAAAACCGCTCCAACTTGCCCAAGACGTACTGCTCTACCTCAGCCAAAGTATTGAGCTGGACGATGATGTTCCACAAAAACTGCTCCCCGGCGCCCTCCTCCGACAGCGGCACATTTTTTTTGTCCCCTGCCCGGTAAATGGCCAACAGCATTTTGAAGAAAAAGTTTTTGGCGCTGTTGACCAGCGTGTCTTCGTTGTCGGCGATTTCTCCGGCTGCCTGCTTGACAACGGACATCGCCTGTTCCTTCTGCTCGGCCGCAAGGTGGGCGGAGAACTGTTCGATCCAGTGATCGTCGAGCGGGTGGGAGCGCTTGTGCGATTCGAACTCCCGGTAAACGGTCACCTGGTTGTAGCCCAGAAAAAATTGGCGCTGCACCGCGACGATCGCCGTTTGGTAAGACTCCAGCGCGCGGTGGGCGCGGTATACGATTTGCCCGATCCCGATGAACGTCTTCACGGGTTCGTTCAACAAGGCCTGCAGCTCTCCGCGGATGCGGCCGAGCGGGATGACGAGCTGGTTGGCGTCGGCCAGCCGCTTGCTGTACGCGTGAATGACGATATGCTGCAAGTCCTTGAAGCCGCAAAAGCATTCCAACTCGTAGTCGGCGCAAACCGCTTCGATCCGCTCGAAGAGCGTTTTCTTGCTGACTTGCAGCAGGTGCAGGGCGGCGTCCTTCAGCCCGAGCAGCTTGACGACGACCGAGGTGAGCGCCGCCCCGGGCGGTATGTCCTTGCCGGTGAGCAGCAGGGCTTCGTCCAGTTCCTCCGGGGTGAGCGGCTTGCTGGCCAGCTGCAGGGCGAACTCCTCCCGGAGCAAAGTCATGCTCATGCTCAGCTTGTGCTCCATCGTCGATTCCTTCAAGCGGCGGGACTGCTCTTCCTGCAGCAGCGCTGCGGCTTCGCGGATATGCTTTTTGATCTCTTCCAGGTTGACCGGCTTTTCCAAATAATCAAGCGCTTGCAGTTGTATCGCCGATTTTAAATACGCTTTGTCCGCGTAGCTGCTCAAAAAGATGATTTTGCAATGAGGAAGCGCCTCTCTAAGCTTCGTCGCGAACTGAATGCCGTCCATCCGCGGCATCTTCACATCGGTAAGCACGATGTCGGGCTTGTACTGCATGCTGAGCTGGAGCGCTTGCAGGCCGTCCTCGGCGTCTTTGACCATATCGATGCCGAGCTCGCGCCAAGGAATGAAATGCATGAGCCCGTCGCGGGTCATTTTTTCATCATCGACAATAAGTAATTTTAACAACGGTGATGCCCCCTAAAACTGCAGAAAATTTCGGATGATGGTATTCATCATATAGGCTGGTTCTTGTTAAATCAAGCCCGTGTGCGTCAGGCAAACCGTGTTGAATATTCCTTACTTTTATAGTTTTATTCTATTTTTTTCGCGTTCCCGCAGCCCTATGATAGAACTATGAAAAGCACAGACAGCCAGAAAGAGGGGACAATAAGGATGAACGCAATCGGACGGGGATTTTTCGGAGAAATACGCAAAAACAAAGTGAAGTTTTTGATGATTTTGCCCGCTGTCCTGTTTTTCTTTGTCATGGCCTACCTGCCGATGGCGGGGATTGTCATTGCATTTAAACAGTATAACTACACGGAAGGCATTTTCGGCAGCCCTTGGGTCGGGCTGGACAATTTCAAGTACTTTTTCGAATCGGGCCAGCTTTACCGGGTGACGATCAACACGGTTTTGTATAATACGGCCTTTATCATCATCAACAACGGGCTGGAGATTTTGTTTGCGATTATACTCGCAGAGATGGCCGGTAAGCGCCTCCGCAAATTGCTGCAGTCGGCCGTATTTTTGCCTTACTTCATCTCGTGGGTTGTGGTAGGCGCGTTTGTCTACAACTTCTTCAACTACGAATTCGGCTCGGTGAACACGTTTCTCAAATCCATCGGCATGGAACCGATCGACGTGTACTCGAACCCGACGGCCTGGGTGTTTATTCTGATCTTCTTCTCAGCGTGGAAATCCGTCGGATACGGCACCGTCTTTTACCTGGCGGCGATTATGAACATCGACAATGAGACGTACGAAGCCGCCGAGATCGACGGCGCGAACATTTTTCAGCGCATCCGCCTTATTACGCTGCCTGCGCTCGTGCCGACGATCATTATTTTGCTGCTGCTTTCGGTCGGCAATATCGTCAGAGGAGACTTCCAGCTGTTCTTCCAGGTTGTCGGCGACAACGGGCTCGTTTTTGACGCAACGGATGTGATCGACACGTTCGTGGTCCGCTCGCTCCTCAACATTCAGGAATTCGGGATGTCGTCCGCTGCAGGCGTATATCAATCCGTAATCTCGTTCATCATCATTATGACCGTCAATACCATCGTGCGAAAAGTGGAAAAAGATTACGCTTTATTTTAGGGGGGAAACCGATGCGAAAAATACAAGCTGACAGACTATGGTTTAACCTTGTCGGTTATGTGCTCATTGGCAGTTTTGCCATTCTCTGTATTCTACCGTTTATCATGGTGGTGACGGGCTCGTTCACCCCGCAGGAATTGATCGTGACCGACGGATACCGGCTCATTCCGCGATCGTTCTCGCTGGCCGCCTACGATATTTTATTCGAGTCGTCGGGCAAATTGTTCAGAGCCTACGGGGTAACGATCTTCGTTACGGCCGTCGGAACGGCTGTCGGGCTCTTATTGACCGCGATGACCGCCTACGTGCTGAACTGCCAGGATTTCAAGTACCGCAACCATTTCGCGTTTTACTTTTATTTCACGACGTTGTTCAGCGGCGGACTCGTTCCGTGGTATATTCTGATCGTCAAATATTTGCATTTGAAAAATAATCTGCTAGCATTAATTATTCCGCTTCTGCTGAACGTGTTCTATATCCTGATCATGCGCAGTTTCGTCAGCGCGATTCCGGAGGCGATCAAGGAATCCGCCAAAATCGACGGCGCCGGCGATTTCACCATTTTCACGCGGCTTATTTTGCCGCTTCTGCAATCGGCGCTGGCGACCATCGGTCTGTTCATCGCGCTGAATTACTGGAACGACTGGTTCAACACGATGCTTTTCATCGACAACGAAAAACTGTACAACCTGCAATATTTCCTGTACCAAATTTTGAGCAAGCTCGATTTCGTCAGCGCGGCGATGACGCAAGCGGGAATCTCTTTGCCTACGATGCCGACCGATTCCTACAAAATGGCGATGACGCTCGTAGCGACAGGCCCGATCGTACTGCTGTACCCGTTCGTGCAGCGGTATTTCGTCAAAGGCATTACGATCGGCGCGGTCAAAGGATAAAATCGGCTTGCCCGATTTATCATATATACACATAATTGAAAGGGGAAAACAAACATGATAAAGAGCTTGAAATGGAAAGGCCTCGTTGCTGTACCGATGGCACTGTCGCTTGCCCTGGCCGGCTGCTCGTCGCCCAAGACAGCGGAGCCTGGCAAATCGCCGGAGGCCAGCGCGGCGCCGACTGCGGCTTCCGCGGCAGGCTCCCAAAAAGCCGATACGTCCAAAGAAGTGAAGCTGAAAATGTATCTGCTTGGGGACAAGCCCAAAGATTTCGATCTCGTCTACGGCGAAGTCAACAAAATGTTGAAGCAGGACATTAACGCTACGGTGGACGTCAGCTTCCTGTCCTGGGGAGACTGGCAGCAAAAGTACCCGCTGCTGTTTGCATCCGGGGAAGATTTCGACCTGATTTATACCGCCAACTGGGCGCAGTACAACACCCAAGCGACGAAAGGCGGATTTTTGGAAATTACGCAGGATATGCTGAAACAATATGCCCCCAAAACCGCGGCAAGCATTTACCCGGAAGCTTGGGAGCAGGCGAAGCTGAACGGTAAAGTGTACATGCTGCCGATGAATTTTAAAGAAATTCAGGGCGTTATCTCGCTGTTCCGCGGTGACCTGGCCGAGAAATACAACGTGGACGTCAAAGACGCGGCGTCGAACTCGATCAATATGGCGAAGTATTACGAGCCAGTCGCAAAAGGCGAAAAAGGGCTGCTACCGATCAACGGAGCCGGTTTGCAATGGGTTGGTTATCCGATCTACTTGCCTAAGGACAAGATGAAAAACTGGTTCGAAATCGGCGGCACCGGCAACTTCTCCATGTGGTACAATGCTTCGGACAAAGATGTGAAGGCGGTTTCTTTATACGACACGGACTTCTTCACGGAAGGCGTCAAAGTATCTTCCGATTGGGCGGGCAAAGGCTACTGGTCCAAAAGCGCGATGGTCAGCAAAACGACCGACAACGACGCGTTCAAAAACGGCAAAGCGGCAATCGTCAGCGGCAACCTCTCCACAATGAACTCTTTGTACACAACTGTGAACAAAGAACATCCGGACTGGAAAGTCATTGCGGCAGACACCAACTACGGCAATCCGGTCGATTTGAAGCCGTACATCCAGAACGGCGTTGCGATCAACAAAAACTCGAAAAATCCGGAGCGCGCTCTGATGATGCTCGATTTGTTCCGCAACGATCCGCGGTATTTCGACCTGACGTTCTACGGCATCAAAGGCAAGCACTATGACATAGGCGCAGACGGCAAAAGCATCAAGCTGCTGGCCGACAGCCCGAACTATGCTCCTGAAGGCGCATGCCCTTGGGGATGGCGCGAAGACAAGCTCGTCCGCCCGATCGAAGGCGGCATTCCGAACTACAACGAGCTGCGCGACAACATGCTCAAAACAGCTGTAACGGCGCCGCTCCAAGCGTTCAACTTCGACGACAGCAAAGTGAAAAACGAGCTTGCGGCCGTGAACAACATTTTGACGCAATACGTGAAACCGCTGACTTTCGGCGTTGTGAAATCCGATGCGGACGCCGAGATCAAAGACGTCAGAAAACGTCTGGAAGATGCGGGAAGCAAAAAAATCGTAGACGAATTCAATCGTCAAATCGGCGAGTTTTTAGCGGCTCAAAAGAAATAGAAATTTGAGGCGTTGACCTTATGCGCGGCGGGTGCCGCTTGCGGGATATGTTTGATCCGCGGGCGGCACCCGCCGTTTTTTTTCGCGCAATAAACACTGTTTTTTAAACAAAAATAACCGATTTCTGAATTCTTTCCGCTTCCCAAAAGATGGATAATGAAAATGTAAGCGCTATCTGTTTGCATTTAAACAGAACCAGGGGAGGAAATAGAGATGAAAAAAACGTTCTGGGCGTGAATGCGCTCGAAACGACGCTGGACGTGAACACACTGAAAAGCTTGAATATCGACCTGCCGGGTAAAGACTGGACTTGGGACGATTTTGAGGCGTTAGCCGCCAAGGCAAAAGCAGGAGGCAAGCAGGTCGGAGGATTTGCGCAGCGTTACGAAGTTTATTTCCCTTATTATTTGAGATCGCTCGATCAAAAAATGTACAATGCCGACGGAACCGCGCTCGGCTACGCGGATGACAAGCCTTTTATCGATTTCTTCAAACGATATCAACAATGGTATGACGCCGGATACGTGTTCTCGCTCGACAAAGAATCGCAAAAGAAAGGCGTAGCGGAGGAAGATGAAATCCTGCTCGGCCACGCCGTCTCGGGCCACGGCTGATCCAACCAGTTCCTGGCGGTTGCCAACCTCATCAAGGACCGCCCGCTCGAGCTGTACCCGATGCCCGGACGCAACGGCAGCAAAGCGCTGTACCTGAAGCCGAGCATGTATTTCTCCGTGACAAACAGTTCGAAGCAAAAGGAGGAAGCAGCCAAATTCATCAGCTTCTTCGTCAACGATATCGAAGCGAACAAATTGATCAAAGGCGACCGGGGCGTGCCGGTATCTTCGAAAGTGAAGGACGCGCTCAAACCGCTTTTAAGCGCCAATGAAGTGAAAATCTTTGATTATGTCGCCTGGGCTGAGCAAAACAGCAGCCCGATGGACCCTCCGAGCCCTGTAGGCTCGATTGAAGTCGAGAAACTGCTGAAAGCCGCAGGGGAGCAAATTTTGTACAAAAAAATATCCGTCGAAGAGGCGGCGGCAAAGTTCCGCAAAGACGCAAACGCCATTTTGGAGAAAAACAAAAGTTCTAAATAAAGCCACCGCGGTATGAAGCATACGGCTTACCCCTGCTCCCCTGTTCCCCCTAAGAACAGGCGGGGTGCGGGGGCTTTTGCCATCATGCGAAAGCCCGCATCCCTGCACTATTCGGCAATCCGGTCTTGCGCGAAAGCCGAATCAATGGAATAATTTGCAGGAGAAACAATCTCTTTAATAAGAAAAGAGGCGGTGCGAGATGCCCAAAATATTGTTATGTTATCCGAACGGAAAACATAAAGCGCTTACGATGAGCTACGATGACGGCAGAGCGGCCGACCGGAGGCTAGTCGGCATATTTAACCGGAACGGGATCAAGGGGACGTTCCACTTGAATTCGGGGATGTTCGGCGAAGGCGACCGCCTCACGGAGGCCGAGGCTCCTTCGCTGTATCAGGGGCACGAGGTTTCCGCCCATACGCTGACCCATCCGACCATTGCGCGCTGCCCCAAAGAGCAGCTCGTCCATGAAATCATGGAAGACCGCAAAAGACTGGAGCAAACTTTCGGATATACGGTGAGAGGCATGTCTTATCCGAATGGTTCGTTCAACAAGCAAATCAAAGACATGCTCCCGCACCTCGGAATCGAGTACGCCCGAGTCGTGCAAACGACGAAAGACTTTGGCATTCCCGACGATTGGCTGGAGTGGAAGCCGACCTGTCACCATAGAGACAACCTGCTGCCGCTTGCCGAAAGCTTCATAGCTCTGCACAAACAGCAGTATCTGTATTTAATGTACGTATGGGGGCACAGCTATGAATTCGATACAGACAACAACTGGGAGCTGATTGAGCAATTTTGCGGGCTTGCCGGTGACAGAGACGATATTTGGTACGCGACGAACATGGAAATCGTGGATTACTTTCAAGCGTTTCATCGGCTTAAGTTTTCGGCTGCACAGGATTTTGTGTGCAATCCGTCCTCGTCATCCGTATGGCTCAGCGTCGATCAACATATTATGGAAGTGAAGGGCGGCAGTCAAACAAGACTTACGGCAATACCGGTACAAACTTAACGAATAGAGGAGGCACCAAACCTATGCAAACCTTGCAGGCGGAAGAACTGCTCAAGCGAGTATTTGAACGAATGATTTCAGCCAATAAAGACAATTCGAACGACCACATGAATTTCGATACTTGGGAATGGCCTGTCGGCGTGGCTCTGTTCGGACTGTACAAATATTACCGGCACACCGGACGCGAAGCGTATTTGACTTTCATGACCGATTGGTTCGACCGTCACATGCAGGAGGGCCTGCCCAGCAAAAATGTGAACACCGTAGCCCCCTTGCTGACGATGGCGCATATTTACGAAATAAGCCGCAATGAATCATACCTGAATACTTGCCTGGAGTGGACGGATTGGATCATGAACGGCATGCCGAGGACGAAAGAAGGCGGCCTTCAGCATATTACGATACTCGATGCGAACGACAGGCAGCTTTGGGACGATACGCTGTTCATGACCGTGCTGTTTTTAGCGAAAATGGGACAAATCACCGGCAAAAAAGAACTGCAGGAAGAAGCCGAATATCAGTTTTTGCTTCATATCAAATACTTGTATGATACGCCGACAGGCCTCTGGTATCACGGCTGGAACTTTATCGGCAGGCACGCGTACGGCAAGTCGCTGTGGGCCCGCGGGAACTGTTGGTTCACATCCAGCGTTGTGGAGTTCCTTGAGCTGACAGGGCTTGAAGGGGCGCTGAAACGATACTTGCTGGAAACGCTGCACGCCCAAGTCGAGCGGCTGAGCGAGCTGCAGGAGCCGGACGGCATGTGGCATACGCTGCTCATGGACCCGGGTTCCTACGTCGAAACCTCGGCCACAGCCGGTTTTGGTTATGGCATTCTTAAGGGGATCCGCCTCGGCTACCTCCCTGAACGCTTTAAAGAAACGGGCCGCAAAGCGCTCGAAGCCGTCGTTAACCGGATCGGCGAAGACGGAACCGTTACCGGAGTATCATATGGCACAGCGATCGGCATGAACGACGATCATTACAAAGCAATTCCGCTTACACCCACAGCGTATGGCCAGGCACTGGCGATCATGCTGCTGTCCGAAGCGATGGAGCTCTATCCCCAATCATAAGTTTACAAAATTACATGGCTGACGCCCGATTGAATTTAGTGAAATCGGCTGCGATCAGCCATGATGCGTTGTACACAGTTCAGCTTCGAATATCAAACCCCGCTATCAACCCCCCGCCCCGATTTCTTCGGATTCCTCTAAAGTAACAATCAATTTTCTTTGAAGAGTAAACATAACTATAAAAAGTAAACATAACAAAACCTATAATTAAGTTGACTGAATTTCAATTCCATAATAAAATAAATCAGAGAGTAACTGAAAACGGTTTCTTTCTCGTTCGTAAAAATCCAGTTTTTTCGAAAGAGGGATTGGGAGATGTTCGTCTATTCAGACTCCATGAGTGAACGCAGCTTGAATGAAAAACTTTCCGCTCGGGATTTGAGCCATTCTTATATATTTCCCGCCATTGCTTTAGTTGAACTGTCAGAACTCCATAACGTCGAGAACGGTTTGTACAAGGAACTGGAAAAGCTTGCACATTTTCTCAAACTAACCTTGTCTGACAGTAACGACGTTTTTGTTTTTATGGACGGCTTGGACCGGATAGGTATACTATTTTCGTGGCATTCAAAGGGAATGGCCGAACTGCTTCAGGAAAAAATCGTTCAATATCCTACCTGCAAGGTAAATATCGGAGTCGGCAAACCGTCCGATCATCTGGATTGCATCTATGAATCTTATCGGCAAGCTTCGCGTGCCCTGCAGCACATGTTCTACCTCGGGCATGGGAAAGTCGCGTATTACGACGACATCAAAGAGAACCGGCAAGCCTGTGAATACCCGGATGCTCTGGAGAAGGCGCTGTTCACTGCGCTGATGTCCGGGTGCAAAAACTCGGAGCTGCATCAAGAAATCGAAGCTTTTTACAAAACCATCCTTCAAAACGGCACCGTTGTAGTCAATGTAATTTACGAAATATCAATTCGCTTATTAATCGGAATCGAAAAGAGAGCCGCATCGGAATTCGGCAGCGATCTTGACTGCCGCCAATTCGATATCGTTTCAATTGTACGGATGAACACGCTTCAGGAAGTAATCACCCATGTCCGAAAATGCCTCGAACAACTCGGCCATGCCATCTCGCAAAAATACAACAGCGCACACTCCAGCATCATTCAAAAAACGATTCAGAACATGGAAAAATACTGCGAACACGCAACCCTGCACAATATGGCGCAAAAAGTCTACATGACGCCAACTTACCTGAGCCTGCTGTTCAAAATGAACACAGGCAAAACCTTTATCGAACAACTGACAGAAATCCGAATGAACAAAGCCAAACAACTGCTCCGCAACACTTACCTCAAAAACTATGAAGTCGCCGAAAAAGTAGGCTATCAAGACTCCCGTTACTTTAGCCAAATCTTCAAAAAGAAAGTCGGCCTATCCCCAAGCGACTACAGAGAATCGTACCACCGATAAATATTTGCCAAAGCAGCCGACGAAACGGCACAAGAAACACAGCACAAACAGCAAGATCAGACCAGGTTAAGAACCTAAGAAACTTAAAAGCATGGTATGTGGAGGGGAGGAGTGAGACGAGATGATATACTTTCAACCACTGCTTATGACCACTATCCCATCAACTCAGATACAACGCACAAACCAATATTAAAAAACACTACCATGATAGTTGACCCATGATAACTGACTCTCGGATTTTGAATCTCTCTTGAAGCTACTCTAAACCAGTCATTAATCCAATCTAAACTCCCTGTAGGGACTATGATGCGATTTTCGCAACTTGTGAAACTGATGGAGAAGTAGCGAAACATATTCGTGTTAAATGGGGGAATGGCGGCTCGGTACGAATGGAGAGATTCAAACGGTAGCTGAATTCGTCCAGATAGTTTTGCAAGTATTTATGTCCAATTCCATGAAAATTTTTATTGATCCACTTGCCGGCTTGAGCGGCAATGGCTAATAAGGAGCGGAAGCGTTTGGGGCTATAGCGGCCGGTTATGATTTGGACATCGCTAGTTTGAGGTTCTACATGCTTCTTAATAAATGTGGCGTCTTCAGACCGTAAAATAACGCTGTTGTGAATGTTTGCCTCTGAAATCAGCTTCATTTTCAAGTAATTGGATTCTCCGTGCTCGTTAAGCGAAGAGCCGATGAGAAAATAGTGCTCCTGCGGATGCTTCCGAATAGAAGGATTGTACGGTTTTCCGTAGATGGCGGAATTAATCCTTACAATGCCGGACAACAGAGCGGATTGGTCGGCCTCACTAATCATTTTGCGTATTTTGTGGAGGATCAGCCAGGCTGTTTTATATGTAACTTGAATGATTTTTGAGAGTTCTACTGCGTTAATGCCCTGATCGGTGGGGCGGGAAACTAGGAACATAGCAATCAACCATTTGCGCAAATCCGTCCGGCTACCTTCCAGGATCGTGCCTGCAGTAAGCGACGTTTGGTGGCGGCAATGCCGGCATTCGTAAAGCGGGAGCCGCCGTGTGCCTGTCACATAGGCATGTTGGTGTCCGCATCGAGGGCAAACAAACCCGATAGGCCATTTCGTCTGAAACAAATACTCCACACATGCTTCTTCAGTAGCAAAATGCTGACAAAACTGCTCTAAAGACACACTACAGTTCATTTCATCCATCGATTTGCCCCCTCCCAACGACAAAAAAAAGCAAACATATGTTCTTTTTACATGTTACCAAACATTTGTTCTTGTTTCAAGTGGTTGGTGAAAATTTTTAAAAAGTAAAGTTGCGCCACTGAGCAAAAGGGATAGTGGTCGAAAGGGACATCGTTGAGATACGGCATCCTGCGTTTGAATAATTGGGGTTAGTGTCTGATAGGTAAGTCTCCAGGATACAGCCTCTTACGTCTGAGTAATTGGGATAGTGACTGAAAGGAAGAACAGCGGGATACGGCCTTCTATATCTGAGTAAAGGGGATAGTGTTAAGAGGGATGACTATTGGGATATAAGCAAGCCGAATCTGAGTAGTAGGAAAGCGGTCGAAAGGGGATGCCACCGGGGAAAGCGTCTTGTATTTACGTAGCGAAATAGTGAGGGGATGAAAACGAAAATTTAGGAGGGGAAATTTTGCATCGGAGTAATAGGGTGAGTGGTTGAAAGGGTATGTCGCCAGGGGAAGTATTTTGTCTCTGTAGGAGGATGGATAAAAGGTGCGCTCGGGGACATCTAAGAAGGACTGGAGGCTTAAACCTCCGGTCCTTTGTTTGTATTATCTGGCTTCCTCCAGTTCGTTGGTCCACTCTAAGTGCCGGTAGGGGGCGGCGTCTTCGGTTGTTTCGAACCATGTGAGAAAGTCGTTCCAAATGGCGGTTGTCCAGGGGGAGTCGATTTGGGCTGTTGTGTAGGCTCCTTCTTTCAGGCGGACGAAGCCGAATATGTCGCGGACCTGGGATTTTTCCGCTTGGATGAGCGCAGGTTCGGCCAGATGCGGCGGAATAAAGATGACCCCGGACGGAGTGCCCAGCACAACGTCGCCGGGCATGCAGATGGCTCGTCCGATTCTGCAAGGCGTATTTAGGCCGACTAACGATACATCGCCAATGGCCGTAGGATCGCTGCCACGGTAATAGACGTTGATGCCTTCTATTTTTTCGACCTGTTGATTGTCGCGAATGCCTCCCCAAATGACGGCGCCGCCTGTTTTGGTTTTCGCCGCGATTGCCGTGGACAGGTTGCCGCCTACGAATGTTCCTTCGTACACTTTATCGAACATGTCGACGACTGCCACATCGCCTTCCTCCAAAATATCGATGACCCACTGATTGAAAAAACCGCTTCTGCCTTCCTGTTGATGACCGTAGTTCAGCAATGTTTCGTGGAGGTCGGGGCGTTTTGGCACGAGTACGGCTGTCACCGCTCTGCCCGCCATTATTTTGTTCGGATGGATGATTTTAAAATCGCCTTCAAACTGGTAGCGGTAGCCGGCGTTCCAAAGGGGCCCCCATGCTTCCTCCAATGTAATTCTTGTCATCCTGTGCAAAATGTCGTCCGGAACCCGCGGCCGTCCGTTCGGAAATCTGTCGCCTTGCCATAGCGGAGTAAGCTGTTTGATGGTTTCAGGATCGTCGTATTTCATGTTCGCATCCCTCTTTTCTCACGGTTATTATGTCTTATGGTAAAGAAAAATAAGGGATTGTCGACAGTGAATTTTTTACGATCCGGGGGAGTATTTTACAGCGATGAAAAATATCAAACATTATCATAAAATCGTCGCCTGTGCAGGCAAAATCCGCTTTGCTAAAATGGCTGTAGAATTTCATTTGGAAGGGTGCGTGCGGTGATGCAATTAGCGGAGTTTTTTACTTCAAAGCCGAATCGGCTGTGGCATTTGGCTAAACAGATGGGTGTCAATTATGCGGTGGGGCCGCTTCCTGAAGCGGAGCACGGTACGAAACCGTGGGATTTTGTCAATCTTATGCATATGAAAAAGCGGTTCGAGGATTTTGGCATTGAACTGCTCGTGATCGAGTCAGCGCCTCCGACGAATAAAATTAAACTGGGGCTGCCGGGCAGAGACGAGGAAATTGAGGTCATGCAGCAGTTGATTACCCATATGGGCGCGTTAGGTATCCCGGTTCTCTGCTATAATTTTATGGCTCAATTCGGTTGGTTTCGCACTTCGACAACGACCCGCACGCGGGGAGGGGCGCTTGTGTCGAGCTATGATCACGCTTTGATGAAGGACGCTCCGCTTACGGAAGCGGGGATCGTCAGCGAGGAGAAGCTGTGGGACAACCTGAAGTATTATCTGGAGCGGATTGTCCCGGTAGCTGAAAAGGCGAAGGTCAAGCTGGCTCTGCATCCGGACGATCCGCCGATCTCCCCGATCCGCGGCGTATCGCGGATATTGACGAGCGCCGATGCTTTGCAGCGCGCTATCGACCTCGTGCCGAGCGCTTACAGCGGGATTACGCTGTGTCAAGGCACGCTGGCTACGGCCGGTGAGGATATTCCCGCTGTTATCCGCCGATTTTCGGCGCAGGGTAAAGTCTTCTTCGTTCATTTTCGCGATGTGCGGGGCAACGCGGAGCGGTTCGAAGAAACGTTCCATGACGACGGCAAAACGAACATGCTGGAAGCGATGAAGCTGTACTACGAGCTGGGTTACGACGGCCCGGCGAGACCCGATCATGTTCCAACGATGGAAGGGGAGGACAACGCCAATCCCGGTTACGAACTGTTAGGCCGTTTGTATGGCGTAGGCTATATCAAAGGCCTCATGGAAGCGGCGGCTTGCCATGCGCGTCGGAACTAAAATTCACCGGCATCTGCGATTAGGCGGATGCCGGTTTTCTTTTGCCTGAAGGGCCGCCGTTTTGTTCATTCTGCGGGCTGCCCGGTGCATTTTTTTCGATAGTTGAGCGGGGACATGCCTTCTTTGCTGGAAAAGCAGTAGGAAAAGTAAGAGCCATGCTGAAATCCGACTTCTTCCGCGATGCGCGTCATGGACCATTTGGTTTGAATCAGCAGCTTCTTGGCTTGCTCGATGCGATACTGCTGCAAGTAATCCATGGGCGTCATTCCGTATACTTTTAGCATGCATTTGGCCAAATAGTTGGGATGGTAGTTCAAATCTTTTTGCAGTTGGGAATTTGTAATTTTTTGCGTATAGTTTTGGCGGAGATAGAGCTCCACTTTTTCGGCCAGATGGAATGCGGTCACATCCGAGGCTGCGGCAAAATCCCTGTCGATGTGCTGGAAAAAAAGCTGAAAAGCCGTCTGTCTTTTCCAGTTTCTCAAAGACCTCGGTTCTTCGTCGAGCTGGAAAAATTGCTCCAGAATGTCCATCGCTTTCGATGACAGTTTCATAAATTTAGGAATGAAAATCGAACAAACCTCGCTGTGGTTCAAATAAGCCATTTTCTTATGATTGTCGATGAGGGCGGCCTGATTTTCCAGGCAAACGTCCATGCAGCTGCATTCGCTCCAGGCTCCGAATGTCTGAAAATGAATCCAGATGATCTCCGTATCGCTCTCGCACGGCAGCGTGCCGTAATGGCTCGAATCGGGTCTGAGAATGAAAGCTTCCCCTTGCCCGATCGCCCATTCGGTATCCCTTTCTCCCAGATGCAAAGTGCCTTTGGTGACCACGATCAAGTCGAACACTCCGATTTGTTTTCTGCTTATATGGTACTCTCCCTTATGGTAAGAAGCTCTGCCGCAATCGATGAAATAGGGGACCGGCGGTGAGATGAAATGAAGAATCGGTGAGCTCATAGCATACCTCCAAAAGGTTGAAATATTTAAAAATATAGTTGTAAAAGGATATATAAATACTATGTTACTACATGTATCATGATAATAAAAGCGCTTACTTAAAAGGTGGTATTTATAAAATGATTAACGTGCAGATTGCGGACGCATTTTGGTCCGAATATATTCGATTGGTTCGGGAAGTTGTCGTCCCTTATCAGTGGGAAGCGTTGAATGACCGGGTGGAGGGGGCGGAGCCCAGCCATGCGATTCAGAATTTCAAAATAGCCGCCGGACTTGAGCATGGGGAGTACTATGGCATGGTTTTTCAGGACAGCGACGTAGCCAAATGGCTGGAAGCCGTCAGCTACTTGCTGGAAACCGGAAAGGACCCGGAATTGGAGCGCTTGGCGGATGAAGTGATCGAGCTGATCGCCAGCGCCCAGCAGAAGGACGGGTACTTGAACACCTACTTTACGTTGAAAGAGCCTGACGGCAGGTGGACGAACCTGGCGGAATGCCACGAGCTGTACTGCGCAGGGCACATGATCGAGGCGGCGGTCGCTTATTATCAGGCGACAAGGAAACGAAAAATTTTGGACGTCGCCTGCCGGCTGGCCGACTGTATCAATGAAGCGTTCGGTCCGGGGGAAGATCAGATCCATGGCTATGATGGCCATGAAGAAATCGAGCTGGCGCTTGTCAAGCTGTATCGCGTGACAGGGAATGAGAAATATTTGACGCTCAGCAAATATTTTTTGGATGAGCGGGGCCGGGAGCCCGGCTTCTACGCGTGGGAGTTCGAGCGCCGGGGCGGCCAGGTGCATTTTCCGCAGCTGGATATGGCGCACGATCTGTCTTACAGCCAGGCCCATCTGCCGGTCAGGCAGCAAACAACGGCGGAAGGCCACGCTGTCCGCGTCGCGTATTTATGCGCCGGGATGGCGGACGTGGCGGCGGAAACCGGGGACCGGGAGCTGCTGCAGGCATGCCGCATTCTTTGGAACAACATCGTAACGAAGCGCATGTACGTTACGGGAGGGATCGGCTCCATGGCGCACGGGGAGTCTTTTACGCTCGACTACGACTTGCCCGGCGATACGGCTTATGCGGAAACATGCGCCTCGATCGGACTCATTTTTTTCGCGCAAAGAATGCTTGCGATCGAACCGAAAAGCGAATACGCCGATGTGATGGAGCTGGCTTTGTACAATACGGTTCTCGGCGGCATGTCCCGCGACGGGAGGCATTTTTTCTACGTCAATCCGCTTGAAGTGTGGCCTGACGCTTGTGACAAGAACCACAACATGCACCATGTAAAACCGGAGCGCCAGGGCTGGTTCGGATGCGCTTGCTGCCCGCCGAATATCGCGAGGTTGCTCGCTTCGCTGGGGCGTTACATTTACTCGGCCAAAGACAAGACGATTTATACGCATCTTTATATAGGTAGCGAGGCGGAAACCGAAATCGACGGTCAACCGGTCCGCTTGACGCAAACGTCCAAGTTTCCTTGGGACGGAGAGGTCCGGTTTGACATCCAGACGGCACGGCCGGTTCATTTTGACCTGTCCTGCAGGGTGCCTCGTTGGTGCAAAGAAGCGAAGCTTCGAATCAACGGGGAGGAGATTCAAACGGGCGGCCGGCTCGCGGACGGATATTTGCACATAAGCCGGGAGTGGCGCCCGGACGATGTGTTGGAGCTAAGCCTGCCGATGTCCGTCAGCCGGGTGAAAGGCCATCCGCTCATTCGGGATACGATGGGCAAAACGGCTCTGCAGCGCGGTCCGATGGTATACTGCCTGGAAGAAGCCGATAACGGAGCGAATTTGCACCAGATAGTGCTGAACAGCGGCTCCGGTGAAGAGGTGCATTTTGACCGGAATTTGCTTGGCGGCGTTCAAACGATTCAAGTGCCCGCATACAGAGTGCAAGCTGAAAATTGGGGCGGATCGTTGTATGAATACGACGTAAATTTTCAAAAGCAGCCTGTTACCGCAGCGTTCATCCCTTATTTTGCCTGGGCGAACCGGGGGCGGGGAGAGATGGCCGTGTGGGTCCGCGAGCAATAAGTCCGGAATTCTGCCGGAGAAGAGGGATTGTGGCTTCAACCTGAAAAGGTTAAGTATATTCATGGAAACTAATAATGGAGGGGTTCATGTGAAATTCAAAGGATTCATGAAAGCGGGAACCGTAACCTTATTGGCGGCTTCCGTCGCCGCCGGCTGCAGCTCGACGACGAATACGCCGTCGGCTTCAGGAACGGGGGCGTCGGCGGCGCCGTCCGCAGGAGCGCAGACGAAAGCGCCCGACAGCGGCGGGGACAAAGTCACCATCCGCTTTACGGACTGGGCCAACAACGAGGAGGCCAAATCGACGCGGGTCAGCCTGGACGCATTCGAGAAAGCGCATCCAAACATCAAAGTCGACTACCAGAACGTGGCGCTGAGCGAATTTGGCGCCAAATTAAGCGCCATGGCTGCTTCGAATACGCTTCCCGACGTCAGCACGATGTTGGAAGCGCAGGCGCTGAAATATGCCGAGTCCGGCATTTTGATGGATTTGTCCCCGTACTACAAGGACGGGTCGGTTACGCCGAAGATCGAAAGCAACAAATTCGTATCGCCCGACGGCAAGCTGCTGGGCTACAGCGTAGCTAACGAAGTTATTATTTTGCACTATAACAAAGATATGTTCGATGAGGCCAAAATCCCTTATCCTCCGGCAGAGACAGAGAAGGCGTGGACCTGGGATCAAATGCTCGACGTCGCGAAAAAATTGACGAAGGACAAAAACGGGAAGCATCCGGGCGAAGCGGGATTTGACCCGAAAAACATCGTTCAATACGGCATCAACATCAGCAAAAGCGCGGACTTTTTCTGGACACCGTTCGCCATCAGCAACGGCGGCGGCGAAGTGAGCCAGGACGGCAAGGAACTGCTGCTCGACAAGCCGGAAACGATCGAGGCTATACAAAAAATCGCCGATCTGTCCAACGTGGAGCACGTCTCCCCGACAGCGGCCCAATCTTCCGGGCTTCCCGGCGACGTAGGCCAACTGCTGCTGTCCAAAAAAGTAGCCATGGTCACTTCCGGCCAATGGGAGCTGGTCAACATCAATCCGCAGCTGAAAAACGGCTTGAAAAACGGCGTCGGCGTGCTTCCGATCTTTAAAAAGCCGGCGACGACCAATACCGGAACGCCGATCGTCATCTACAAAAACACGAAGCATGCGAAAGAAGCGATCGAGCTGTACAAATGGCTGATGGATACGGAGAAAAACTTGGCGAACATCGACAGCGGCGTATGGATGCCGACGGAGATGAGCTGGTATACCGACCCGGACAAAATCAAGCGCTGGACGCAGTCGCCGGTTCATCCGCCGGAGTACAAAACAGCGGTTATCGACTACGCGCTCAAGGCGACTTATCCGACGCCATGGTTCTTCCTGCCGACGTACAGCCGCATCAGCGATGTGCTGAATCCGGGGCTTGATCCGGTATGGCTGGGCACCAAATCGGCGAAGGACGCGATCGCTGAAATGATGCCGAAAATCAAGCCGATCTTCGAAAGCGGCAAAGCGAACTGATCGCAGCCGGAGCTGGTTATATAAAAAAGCGCCTACAGAGGCAGCGGCAGCCCGATTGCCTCTGTAAGCGATTACGTTGACGGCCCGCAATCGTCAGGCTTTACAGTTGCGGGGGTTGCAGGGGAGAAAGAGGAGGTACCCGGAATGTCTACAGTGAAGTCATCCAGTTTCTGGAGTCTTAAGCGGCAGCAGGCGCTTATCGGTTATGTTTGCATACTGCCCGCCATACTTGGGCTGCTGATTTTTACGTTAGGACCGCTGCTGTACAGCTTGTATTTAAGCTTTACCGACTGGACGATCTTGAAGCCGAAGGAATGGGTCGGCTTGGCCAATTACCGCAACATTTTCACAGAAGATTTGTTTTTCTACGACTCGCTCAAAGCGACAGCCTACTATTCTATCGGTTCCGTCATTGCGTCGATCGTTTTTTGCTTCATCATCGCTCTGTTTTTGAACCAGAATATACGGGGAAGAGCCGCTTTTCGGGCTATTTTCTATTTGCCTTCGATTATTCCGGTTTTGGCCAGCAGCATTATTTGGCTGTGGTTGTACAATCCGGATTTCGGGATTATCAATCATATTTTGAGTTTTGCCGGCATTGAGAAACAGATGTGGGTGAACAGCCCGGATACATCCGTTCTTTCGATGATTATTATTGCAGTGTGGGGCTCCGGGAACGTCATCGTCATCTTTCTCGCCGGATTGCAGGATGTTCCTTCGCACTTGCTCGAGGCTGTGGAAATCGATGGTGGGGGCTGGTGGCACAAGCTCAAATCGGTCACAATTCCGCTCATGTCGCCCATTATTTTCTATAATGTGATTCTCGGTTTCGTGAATTCGATCACGGCGTTCACCCAGGCGTACTCGATGACGCAGGGCGGACCGGAAAATACGACGCTGTTCTATGCGTTCTATATTTACCGTGAAGCGTTTCAACGCCAAAATATGGGCTATGCGTGCGCCTTGGCCTGGGTGCTGTTCGTCATTGTCGCCTTCTTCACGTACCTGCTCTTCAGAACCTCGTCCGGTTGGGTGCACTACGAAGGAGGTAAAAAATAATGACTTACCGCTTGCGAGGAAAAATCGTCACTTACTTCATTCTGGGCCTGCTGTCGTTGATCGTCTTTTTCCCGATGTACTGGATTCTTCGCTCTTCGTTATTGAATTTGCAGGAAATTTTGGAATTTCCGCCGATTTGGGTTCCGCATGCATTCCGCATTGAAAACTATTCCGAGGTGATGGACCGGATTAATTTCGGCCAATATTTTTTAAATACGCTGATCATCATCGTGCCCGTTCTCATCGGGGTCGGCTTGACCAGCAGCATTGCGGCTTTCGGCTTTGCCAGACTGGAATTCCCGCTCAAAAACTTCTGGTTCGGCCTCATCGTCATGACGATTTTGTTGCCCAGCATCGTTACGCTGGTGCCGACCTACATCGGCTGGTCCAAGCTGCAGCTGACCAATTCGTATTGGCCCCTGATCATACCCGCGTTTTTCGGCGGTGGCGCTTTCAACATATTTTTGCTCCGGCAGTTTTTGATGACGATTCCGAAGGAACTGGACGAATCCGCGGTCATTGACGGAGCGGGGTATTTTACCATCTACTCGAAAATCATTCTTCCGCTGATCAAGCCCGCTATCGTCGTTGTCCTGCTGTTCACTTTCGTCGGCGTATGGAACGACTTTTTGGGACAGCTCGTCTATTTGAACGATTCCAACAAATATACGGTGTCTCTGGGCTTATCCACCCTGCGGGGAGCGAACAATACGCCTATGAGCCTACTCATGGCAGGAACCGCGATCATGGTCATGCCGGCGATTATCGTGTACCTGCTCGGACAGCGGTATTTTATCGAAGGCATTGCGACTACGGGAATCAAGGGGTGAGGAGATGGGAGGGGGCTGCTGCGGCAGCTTCTTTTTTGTTGGCTTGAATCTACGGAAGCGATAGCATAACGACGATAAAATTGGGCTGCGATGTGTTCGCGTAAAAGTTGCTGGTTGATACGGTGGCGGAGTGCCGGGAAGTCATTCGGACAGCCGGTGAAACGGGCCGCACTTCGGTGGATTCCGGGATGTGAAGGAGAAAACGTAGCTGCTCGATATGGCGATCCATATGTTCTCTGGATCTCGATATGCCGAAGATTCAATTCCTCATAGGTACGATAAAAACGTGCATGTTGATCTTGTTCACTCTGACGGTTCCGCCGTTTCAATTCCTCATAGGTATGATAAAAACATGGCATACAAGATCATGCTACAAATCTCAAATGAGTTGTTTCAATTCCTCATAGGTACGATAAAAACTCTGAATTTGTATTCAAGGCGATAGTTAGCTTTCCGAGTTTCAATTCCTCATAGGTACGATAAAAACTATATCGCAACCCTCATAAGTACTCCTCCTAGAATTGTTTCAATTCCTCATAGGTACGATAAAAACGCGGGAGAGGCGCGCTGGGAACAATCGGCCGCATCCGGTTTCAATTCCTCATAGGTACGATAAAAACGTCGCCAATATACCGACGTTGCTTCTTCTCATTTTCAGTTTCAATTCCTCATAGGTACGATAAAAACGTTCGCCATTTCCTCAGAGGGACGCGGGAAAGGTACGTGTTTCAATTCCTCATAGGTACGATAAAAACCTGTTCGCGCCAGATCAATAGAAAGACCAAGAGTACGTTTCAATTCCTCATAGGTACGATAAAAACTAAATGTCCCTCCTATTGCAATGCACCTCTATACCTGGTTTCAATTCCTCATAGGTACGATAAAAACTAGCAGTCATCCAAGATCCCCTTGCTTATTTGTGAGTTTCAATTCCTCATAGGTACGATAAAAACTGGGGAATGTCGATTCCGAATAATAACCTTTTCGGGATGTTTCAATTCCTCATAGGTACGATAAAAACCCATAAAACCCCAGTGGAATCAGCATTGCTGGATTGTATCTTAGCCAAGATTGAACTTCGTCACTTTAATTTGAATTACTTAATTCCTTGAAAACATTTAAGTTTGTATTCGGAGCATCTGTCGTCGATCCCCGGGCTTTTTTACGCTACTCATGGTCGACGACAACTTTGTACATTAAAATTATACATCTTTCTCTAAATGGAAAAAACATTTTTTGAACAAATCGAGAAAAGCTCTTATTTGAAAAAAATGTTGAATAATTACAAAGATTATATTATTTTAGAAGTGGAAGAAGGAAAAAATAAGGTTCTATAGAACTATTTGTATAATAATGAGGTTATAAAGACCTGAGACTTAAGGGTGGTGCCATGCGAGTCACTTTAACATTTACTTCCGACCGTCACTTACAGTTGAACTTTCATTATCAGAGCGCGATTATGGGTTTGCTGTATCGGCACATTTCGGATCGTGAATTCCAACAGTTCATCCATGATGAAGGCTATGCTCATCAAGGGAGAGTCTATAAGCAATTCTGTTTTTCGAGAATACAAGGCGCTTTTCGTATTCACAAAGAGACCAAGAAGATTGCTTTTGCCTCTCCTTTTTCTTTTGTCGTGTGTTCGCCGGTAGAACAGTTTTTGCACGATTTAATCAGGACTATTATTCAGACGGAATCGCTTCAACTTGCAGGACAGGAGATCCGTTTTGAATCCGCCAATATTTTGCCAGAGCCGAGGATTGGAAATCAACTTCACATTCGCATGCTCAGCCCTCTCGTCACATACAGTACGTTAACGCATCCGAATGGTTTGAAGCATACGCATTATTACAAACCGACGGAATCGCTTTTTTCAAAAATGGTGGGAGACAATTTGAAAAGAAAGTATTTTTCATACCATGGCATGAATGAGGAGATCAATGAATCTCCTTTCTCGATTCAGGCAGCTCATGTTACGGAAAAAGATAAGACAATATCATATTTTCGCGATACGGTTATCGAGGGCTGGATGGGGACGTATAAATTGGAGGGTCATCCGACATTGCTGCAATGGGCTTATGATACCGGACTCGGATCAAAGAATTCGATGGGGTACGGGTGCGTGGAGGTTGTGTAAAATAGGTGAAATTTGACGAGAAGGCAGGCGAGTGACCATATGATCACAGCGATTCAGACCATTGGTGCTGAACTGTTGGCAAAAGGTTCCGGTGGAGCTGATCCAGCTCTTTTATTGGCGCAAGATCCAAATTCGGGCGGGAACTACCCTCAGATGCTGATTATTGAACTGGAATCCGAAGTTTCTCAGCCGAATCGCTTTCAATTTAAAAGGGTTGATTTAGAAGATACCCGATCACAAGGCTATGAGGCTTATCTGTACCGGAGACGGGCACCGCAAGGGGCCAATTACACCCCAACATGCTTGATTACGGAATTGGAAAAAACATGGCGAGGGCGTGTTGTCGCGTGGTTTAAGTGGATTGAAGGCTTGGAAGGTAAAATACCTCCCGAATCCTATACCTTTTTTCGAGGGATTCAGACTGCGCTGGAGAATGCCGATGAACTAATTTTACAGCAGGCGGCAAAAATCCAGAGCAGTTCCAAAACAGGATTTGGCTTAACGCTAACTATAAACAATCAAAAAATAGGGGAAATTGGTCATTTCAAATCTATACTCATTACTTTAGTTGATGAAAAGGATTTGCAAGTATCGGCTACCGGCAAAACATGCTCTGTATGTGGCGCACAGGGCGTGTCTGTGATTGGTAATTTAAATGTTTTTAGGTTTTATACCCTGGACAAGCCGGGATTTATTAGCGGCAAGTTTAGAGAAGAGCTGGCTTGGCGCAACTATCCGGTTTGCCTTGATTGCAAGAGCTCGGTTGAAGAAGGTAGGCATTATTTGGAGAAACGCATGCGTTTCAGTTTTTATGGACTTAGTTATTTGCTGATTCCCAAATTTCTATTTGCCAGAGAAAGCAACACTTATATCACGAAAATGATCGAGAAGTGGCACCATTCGATTTCCTTAGCAGATAAAGAGATTAGTAAAAGGCTTACGAATGATGAAAATGAGATTTTGGAGCTGCTGGCCCAAGAAACCAATCAGTTGCAATTTGACTTGCTATTTCTACTTTCTCCCTCAGGCAGCAGCGCTGAACGAATCTTGCTGCATTTGGAAGACGTAACAACGTTTCGTTTAAAAGCCCTGTTTGATGCAAAGCAAGAGGTAGAGCAATTATTTTCGTTGTCAGATAAGAGCTTTTATAGTTTTGCTACAATTCGCAGTTTTTTTTCAAAATCCGATGAAGGCAAGCGTAACTATGATCTAAACAAATATTTCCTTGAAGTCGTCAGCCACTGCTTTATGCGGCGCGAAATCGATATTCAATTTTTCTTTCCTTTTTTTATGAAAAAAATTCGCAGTGTCATGTACGACGAAGGGCTAACATTTTCTTATACAGTGCGAAATGCGCTGATGAATTTGTACTTTTTTAAACAACTGGGCTTATTCAAGCCAACGAGGGAGGCTATCATGATTGAAGATCGTTATGCAGGCTTGGTAGGAAAGTATGGAGATTTGGACTCGGCTGCGAAACAAGGCATCTTTTTATTGGGCGGGCTGGCGCAATTGCTGCTGGACATTCAAAATAGGCACAGAAAGGCGACGCCGTTCATCAAGCAGTTTCGTGGATTTAAAATGAATCAAACCGAGATGCTTGGACTCCTGCCCAAAATAATTGAAAAGCTGCATGCCTATGATAGCTACAGCCCTCGCATTAGGGAACTTGTTGAAAGTATTTCCGCAAGATTGCTTCAAAAAGCGGAGCACTGGAAAATGAGTATTGATGAAATAAACTTCTATTTTGTATCAGGTATGGCGCTTTCCAAAGAGTTTGAAGAAATTGTTTACAAGAAAAAGGAGGAGCTTGCTCATGCTCAATAACCGGTCTGAAATTGTTTTTCTGTACGATGCCAGCTGGACGAATCCAAACGGAGACCCTGTCGATGAAAATAAACCGAGATTCGATGAAGAATCCGGACGCAACCTGGTGACCGATGTCCGTATCAAACGGACCATTCGGGACTATTTGAATCAAGTGGAGGGCAAGGAGATCTTTGTTCGGGAAATTGCCAATGAGGAGGGAAATATTCAGGATGGCAAAACGCGCGCATTGGATTTTCTTGTTGATGAAAATGGGGTTAAGCTCGCCAAGACTGCCAAGAAGGACAAAAAAAGCAAGGATTCCAGCGAATTAAGTGATAAGGCGATTATTCAGCGCAATGTGCTCAAAGATTGCATTGATGTTCGTTTATTCGGCGCAACGATTCCGCTGGAAGGGGATTCCATTACGTTAACAGGCCCTGTGCAGTTTAAAATGGCCTCTTCGCTACATCGGGCGAAGCTTGAGTATTTAAAGGGTACAGGAGCATTCGCATCCAAAGAAGGAAGCTTGCAAAAGACGTTCAGGGAAGAATACGTTGTGGCTTATTCGCTTCTGAACGTGTATGGCATCATTAATGAGAATTGCGCTAAGGAAACGAACCTTCAGGAAGAGGATGTTCAATTGCTGCTTCGAGGGTTGTGGAACGGAACCAAGAGCCTCCATTCCCGATCCAAGGTAGGGCAAATGCCCCGAGTGCTGTTCAAGGTGGAATATGCTAAGCAGCATTTCCATATCGGCGAGTTGGATAAGGGAATCAAGTTGCTCGCTGACGAGGGAAAGCTGGATGAAGAAATCCGCGATGTGGAAGAGTACAAGCTGGATTTCACAAGCTGGTTGGACAGAGTAGGCAAATATAAGGAGCACATAGCTAAAATCTCATTTGCTATAGATGATCGTGTGCAATTTGTACATAATCCGGTTGAAGAATTACAAAAAAGAGGAATTACCGTTGAGCCTTTGAGCCTGTAGGGAGGCTATTTCATGGACATTTTATCGTTTGATGTGTATGGGGATTACGGACACTTCAGAAAATTTTATACGACATCCTCACCATTAACCTTCTCTACAATTCCGCCTACGGCTGTATACGGGATGCTGGGAGCTATACTTGGATTGTCCAAAGAGGACAACCACTATTTATCAGTCATCAACAACACGACGACCCGTCTTGCCATTCAAGTGTTAAATCCGGTAAAAAAAGTCCACATAGGCATTAACCATATAAATACGAAAAATCATTTTTGGGCGCCCAAAGCAGGAGTAAATGGAGTAAGGACACAAATTCGTACGGAATTTTTAAAAGCGGCTTCTTTTCGTATCTATGTTCAGATGGAATCCGCGAGCTTATTTGGACAACTCGTTGATATGGTTCGCGAGCATCAGAGTGTGTACACGATTTGCTTGGGACTTAGTGAACTTCTGGCGGATTTTTCCTATCATCGTATGCAGCGGGGGATTTTTAAGCGTGAACCGGAGAAGATTACAACCCATACTGTGCTTCCTGTGTCTCTCATACATAATCAACAAATCAGTATAGAAGCCGGATTGCAAATTTTGAAAGAAAAACAACCTATTCATATGAACGTCAACAGGGAGGTAAGTCAGTATGAAAATTTGTTGTTTGATGCTTCCGGCAAGCCGATTTCAGTTGTCGTCCGGGAACACGTGCTGCTAGCGGAAACGGGAGAACAGATTGTGTTTTGCAACTAAAAAGAGCAGCGAGAGGACTGGAAGACCATGGTTGAAAACGAATGGTTATCCCACCCGGATCAAGCTTGGGAGGACCATATTTCCGGTGTCATGAATTTATGTCACACCTTCGCGGGAGGAATAAGCGCCAACTTAATTCCTCCCGATTTGTTAGCAGGGCTCAGCGCTATAGCGGCGGGATTTCATGATCTAGCCAAAACAACAACTTATTTTCAGCATTATATAAGGGCAAGCGATGCCGAAAAAAGAAAGCTCAGAGGCAAGCCGTTGTATCGGCATTCCATGTTGTCCGCAGTGTGCGCTTTTTATGTGACTGAGCACTACTTGCAGCGAATAGGACAAGCGAATGAATGGTACGCTTCCCTTGTTTTTGTTAGCATTCGCAGGCATCATGGCGATCTTGTCAACCTATACAGCGAATATGAAAAAGACGATGACGAACTGCAGCAAATTAGCGCCCAAGCGGATTCCATAAACTGGGGTCAGCTTGAAGCAGCTATTATACAATTGTTCCGCGATTTGAATAAGCAGGAATTACTGGGCGAAGATTTCAGATTATCTGGCAAACTGGTAAAGGAATGGATACGTGATCTGCCTCGGAAATTTCAGGATAAGCGCCGGCGTTTGACGTGTGAACAGCTGTTACCTGCCAACTTTGAAGCGTTTTTGACTGCGCAAACGCTTTTTTCGTTGTTGATCGACTCAGATAAAAGCCAAGTGGGCATTAATAAGCCTGAATTGTTCTTACAGCGCCACCTGCTTCCGGTCGATGGAGTGGAGCGCTATTTGGCTTCGCTCGATCGTTCGCCATCATCCATGAACGACTTGCGTGATCAAGCATCTCAGGAAGTACTGAGTTGCAAAGTGGATTTGCAAGACCGCATTTATATGCTTACGCTCCCCACAGGACTTGGAAAGACGTTACATTCCTTCATGTTCGCGCTCAAACTGAGAGACCGCATATATACGGAATCTTCCGGCAAAATACTGCCGAGAATTATTTACTCGCTTCCCTTTTTATCGATTATTGATCAAAATTTCAGGGAATTTGAAAAAGTCCTACAACAGTCCGGGCTTATTCTGGATTCCTCCATTTTGCTCAAACATCATCATCTCTCCGAAGTGCTCTACGAGAAGAACACGAAGGCTGCGGAGGATCAGGAATGGAATTTCGACGTTTCAGCAGCTAAATTGCTCATAGAAGGCTGGAATTCGGAAGTAATTGTGACTACGTTCATTCAACTGTTCCACACCCTGATCTCGCATAAAAACGGTGCCCTGCGCAAGTTTCACAGGCTAGCTCATTCGATCGTGCTCATTGATGAATTTCAACATATTCCAGCCAAATACTGGACTTTGCTCAGAGACTTATTTAAATCATTGGCTGAGAAGCTGGACTGCAGATTCGTATTTTTAACGGCGACCAACCCGGAGATTTTCGAATCCCAGGATGTTCGTTATCTTTGCGATCCCAAACGCTATTTTACGAATCTAAATCGTGTGACCCTGACCTCCATGCTGGACCGACCCATGACAATCGAAGCTTTTGCGGGTCAGTTGGACTTACAGCCGGATCGTAGTTACTTGTTCATTGTCAATACCATAAATTGTGCCCAACATCTGTACAACGAGCTTCTGGAGTTTGTTGAGGAGCACGAGATCACGTATCTTTCCACTCATATTTTGCCGTTTGAGCGGTTGAAAAGAATTGACGATATCCGCAAGAAAAAGTATCGGATTGTCGTCAGCACGCAAATGGTGGAAGCAGGCGTAGATATTGATTTTGATGTCGTTTACCGGGATTGGGCACCAATGGATTCGATTAATCAATCTGCCGGACGCTGTAATCGTAACGGCGAGAACAGGGGTCAGGTCTATGTCATGCAGCTTGTAAATAACTCCAATTGTCCCTATGCATCGTTAGTTTATGGGGGCGGTGTGAAGAGGGGGGATCCGAGATTGCATATTACGGAGCAGTTGCTCGCCGAGAATCCGGTTCTTAGTGAAGAGGATTTTTTGAACGTTATTACAGAATATTATCGCTTGGTGAAAAATAAAGTGGATCCCGGTGAATCGCTGAAACATGTGAAAGCGATTATGAATCTGGAGTATACGGGTCAGCCGAGTGATGAAAGTATCCCTATTGAGCATTTTCGATTAATCGAAGAGGATCAACCTAGATTCGACGTGTTTTTTGAATATGATGACGGTGAATCTACCAGGATTTGGGGAGAGTTCGTAAGGATCAACGCCATTCGTGATCCAATCGTTCGCAGAAACGAATTTTTGGGCATTCGCTCTACATTTTACAAGTATGTTATTCCTTTGCCTCGTCATATGAAAAATACACCGCCCGAGGTTGAGGGGATTTTGTTTGTCGGGAAATCGCAAATGAAAGAATACTATCATCCTGTTACGGGTTACCGTAATGAGGATGTCACAATGATCTTCTAAGGGGTGTGATCCCAATGTCCGAAACCGCTTCAGACGAACAACTCATCGAAAGCATTACCGGCACGCTTATCTGGTATTACTATATTTGCCGTCGGGAAGTGTGGTTGATGTCGCGGCAGATTGTGGCCGACCAGCAGGATGAGAACATGGAATGGGGGCGTTATCTGCACGAGCATGCGTATGCCCGGGACAAAAAAGAAGTTGTATGGGATTCCATTAAAATGGATACTTTGTCCAAAAAGCAAGGGGAGCTCGTTGTCGCGGAAGTGAAGAAAACGTCCTCCTATTTGACAAGCGCCAAGATGCAGGTGCTGTTCTATTTATTCAATCTTAAGCTTGCAGGTGTTGATGCAGTTGGCGAACTGCGTTTTCCGGAAGAAAAACGGAGAGAGGCCGTTGAACTGGACGAATCGGCGGAAGCTGAAATTCGTAAAGCGCTTGTACATATTCGAAAAATTATGGATCAAGATAGACCGCCTGCAGCCGAAAAAATCAAATTTTGCCGAAAATGCGCTTATCAGGAATTTTGCTGGGCGTAGTGATGGAGGTTCGTTCTGAGAAAGGGGGATTCGACCATTGAAGAAAACTATTTATATTTTTCAGTCGGGAGAGCTGAAACGCAAAGATAATACACTCTTTTTCGAAAATGATGAAGGCCGGAAATTTATTCCGGTGGAAGATACGCAGGAACTGATGATTTTTGGCGAAATGGATTTGAATAAATCGCTCCTGGAATTTTGCGCTCAGAAGGAGATCACGCTACACTTTTTCAATCATTACGGATACTATTCGGGCAGTTTCTACCCGCGGGAGCATTTGAATTCGGGTTACATGATTCTGAAACAGTCCGAGCACTACATGGACGACGCCAAAAGATATGCCATTGCTTACCAGTTCGTGAAAGGCGCTGCTTCGAATATTTTGCGTGTCTTGAAATATTATCGCGGCCGGGGCAAGGATGTACAGGGGATGATCGATACGATAGAAGCGCTTGTGGCTGGTTCCGTGCAGGCGACGACGATACCGGAATTGATGGCTTACGAAGGCAATATTCGTGAGAGTTACTACAAGAGCTTCGATCTGATTTTGGACAACCCAGACTTCAAATTCAACCAACGGAGCAAGAGGCCGCCTAAAAACGAGTTGAATGCGTTGATCAGCTTTGGAAATTCCATTTTGTATACGCAGGTTTTGAGCGAAACGTATCGGACACATCTAGACCCCAGGATCGGGTATTTGCACACAACGAATTTTCGCCGGTTTACTTTGAATCTGGATGTAGCTGAAATTTTTAAACCTGTACTGGTCGATCGCTTGATTTTTTCGCTTATCGGCAAGAAGCAGTTGACCAAAGCTCATTTTGAAAAGGATACGGGAGGGATATTGTTAACGGAAAAAGGCCGCAAAATTTTTATCGAAGCATGGGATGAAAAATTGAAAACGACGATCAAACATCGTGCTCTCAATAAAGAAGTCAGTTACCGCCGCTTAATGCGCATGGAACTGTACAAATTGCAAAAACATCTGATGGGAGAACAAGACTATGAGCCGTTCGAAGCGCTATGGTAAAGGAGGGGGCCCGATTTGTTCGTTATCATCGTATACGATGTTGGTGAAAAGCGTGTCGCCAAGGCTTTGAAAACATGCCGGAAATATTTGAACTGGGTGCAGAATTCCGTATTGGAAGGAGAAATTTCCGATGTCAACTTGAAAAAGTTAAAAGCCGAGATGGAAAAGCTCATTGATGAAACGGAAGACTCCGTCATCCTTTACACATGGCGAACGCAGAAGTATTCAGACCGCGAAATCATAGGTTTGGAAAAAGGCGGGATTAGTAATATTATATAGAGAAGCGAGAGTCATTTTGTCGTCGACCCTGGATAGCGTAAAAAAGCCGGGGGATCGACGACAAACACGTTTTGCGAAACTCCAGTGTTTATAAAGGTTTTGGGGCTCGGGTCGTAAGATTAGGTAATTTAACCTTGTGGCAAGACATTGCAAAAAGTGGCTATTTTGTTGGGTTTTTGCGGGTTTATATCGTACCTATGAGAAATTGAAACCTATTTTCAAAGAGCAAATTTGCAGCGAACAAAGTCAGTTTATATCGTACCTATGAGAAATTGAAACCCTTGGGATTTGCTTGTCCTTCTTGGTGTCATGGCAGGGTTTATATCGTACCTATGAGGAATTGAAACTGGAATCTGATCGGGCGGATCGTGAACGTTTCGTTGAGTTTATATCGTACCTATGAGGAATTGAAACCTATTTTCATAGAGCAAATTTGCAGCGAACAAAGTAGGTTTATATCGTACCTATGAGGAATTGAAACTAAATTGGGTGATTTTTTTCTATAAAAAATGGTAAGTTTATATCGTACCTATGAGGAATTGAAACTTTTCGTAGCCATTAGCGCCGGGGGGCATCTTCTGGGTTTATATCGTACCTATGAGGAATTGAAACTTGGCTGTCCGATTGCGCTGCTTATTTCGGGGACGATTGTTTATATCGTACCTATGAGGAATTGAAACTTTTTATTCACAGGATCGTTACAGGGGGGAGATTTTGTTTATATCGTACCTATGAGGAATTGAAACTTGCACCGGGGGACAACGAAATGATGGATGCAATCATGGTTTATATCGTACCTATGAGGAATTGAAACTGCTGCACGCAAGGGTGGAAATATCGATGATGGGAGTTTATATCGTACCTATGAGGAATTGAAACTTGGAATGGCGCAGGCACGTTCGTTGAACTTTCTTTTCGTTTATATCGTACCTATGAGGAATTGAAACTGTTTTATGGGTCGTAGTTTGGATGGTATTTAGCATCCGGTTTATATCGTACCTATGAGGAATTGAAACTGCGATGGATGCAAAAGAAACTTTCGGAGCATTAAGTTTATATCGTACCTATGAGGAATTGAAACCGTTGATGGAACCATTAACAAGTACTTGTCCAGCAGCGTTTATATCGTACCTATGAGGAATTGAAACTACATAGGTTGGCCATACATATCAAGGCCATATACAAGTTTATATCGTACCTATGAGGAATTGAAACCTTTATAAATTATGTAAATATTTGCAGGTCGGTATTCAGTTTATATCGTACCTATGAGGAATTGAAACCTTAGAGACGAGACCCGAGGTCTGACGCCGCCGCTGCGTTTATATCGTACCTATGAGGAATTGAAACTGGATACATCAAGACGGTACAGCCGGGGGAACGGTACTAGTTTATATCGTACCTATGAGGAATTGAAACATAGATTGTATTGTGCCGTTGGAAACACTATCAAAGTTTATATCGTACCTATGAGGAATTGAAACTCCAGAAGCACTGGTCAAAGAAAGCCTGAGGGAAAGCGTTTATATCGTACCTATGAGGAATTGAAACCGTAATATCCGTTTATCTTAGCCATGTTCAACCTCCTGGTTTATATCGTACCTATGAGGAATTGAAACTCCAGAAGCACTGGTCAAAGAAAGCCTGAGGGAAAGCGTTTATATCGTACCTATGAGGAATTGAAACCGTAATATCCGTTTATCTTAGCCATGTTCAACCTCCTGGTTTATATCGTACCTATGAGGAATTGAAACAATTCAACTGTCACTGGCCTATCGACTCCTTCATCGGCGTTTATATCGTACCTATGAGGAATTGAAACCAATCACTATTGCTTGTTGAAAAGCTAGACCTGATATTGTTTATATCGTACCTATGAGGAATTGAAACGCCAAGACAACGAACTTTGTGATTTTTCGATCCATGATCGTTTATATCGTACCTATGAGGAATTGAAACCTCGAATCAAAAGAATCTATCGGTACGTAGCTTTTAAAGTTTATATCGTACCTATGAGGAATTGAAACTTGCCATTCTGGTAAACATTGTAACCAGCTACCGCTGTTTATATCGTACCTATGAGGAATTGAAACGGCAATGCAACGGACAGTTTTCCCGGCTCGATCTCGGTTTATATCGTACCTATGAGGAATTGAAACCAACGCTATGCGGGAGGGGAAAACAGTTTTTTCAAAGTTTATATCGTACCTATGAGGAATTGAAACACGCTCGGGTCCATATATCCGCCGTTCGTGAGCTGAGTTTATATCGTACCTATGAGGAATTGAAACTGGACCACATTCACGCTATTCAACAAAGCGATCGCGTTTATATCGTACCTATGAGGAATTGAAACCTTGAAAATTGTACTGTATTCACCTTGACCGCCAAGTTTATATCGTACCTATGAGGAATTGAAACTTCGGAGTGCTCCGCAGTATCTCTGGAGTACTCCGCGTTTATATCGTACCTATGAGGAATTGAAACCGTACTCTTTCGTCGCCTGCGTCGTGCCGCTGCCTTTGTTTATATCGTACCTATGAGGAATTGAAACATATTTCCTCATGAATATCATCAATATTCATTTCAGTTTATATCGTACCTATGAGGAATTGAAACATCACTCCCTTGTAGTGAAGAAGTAAACGAAAATAAAGTTTATATCGTACCTATGAGGAATTGAAACATCATCCAATTCGATACGCCAACAAAAAAATTGGCCGTTTATATCGTACCTATGAGGAATTGAAACCCGAGTCGGCTGACTTGACCGTGAAGACAGATTCGTTTATATCGTACCTATGAGGAATTGAAACTCGATACAAACATCATACAAGAGGATCGCAAAAAAAGTTTATATCGTACCTATGAGGAATTGAAACGCACGTCGGTTTTGTCCCTGATCCGGCTTTCTATATTCGTTTATATCGTACCTATGAGGAATTGAAACCGTTATCTACGCTTGTACCATCAACGCCAAAAAAGAAGGAATGTCCAATGACACAAAATTACCTACATAATCCAATTAGAAAAAGCTTGAGAAATCAGGCTTTTATTTTTTTATGTAGGTACATTTGTGTCAGTAAAAAATGCATAAAAGTGCCTACATTGTAGTAATGTGACACAAAACTACCAACATTGTAGGACTCCGAATCTAAGGCAAGATATCATGGCCAGGATCGGATATTTGATCAAGGGCGCATCAGCATCTTAATATTATCTGTTGTTTTTCTTTCCCCTTGTCGGAAATAAGAAATGAATCTGGTCTCGTTTCATATATTCCCCATAGCAAATAATCAAATTATATCTATATCTACTGTTTGATATTTTATAGTACTGCATTCCAGAATATGGTATGATAATGGCTGTTAAATAATAATGAATTTTTTTGTTCAAAGCAAATGCTTTAATTTATCTAAGGTTTATTTCAGGTCAGTTATGATCACTCATAGATGATTTGGAGGAAGTATATTGATTATTGCTAATTATATGAACTTGCCATACGATCTGTCGGGTTCAATGGCAAAGAATAGATTTAGAAATGAGATATTGTGGGGGCTAAAAAAGGTTTTGGAAATATTTGGTACTCACGAGGAATTTACGGTTGTGTTTGATTATAAATGCGATGTAGAAATACATTTGCAAAATAATTTTGAATTCTATCAATTAAAAACTAGGAACCATGGGACATATAGTGTAAAGAATTTCTACTCTGATACACTGGATTCATGTATATCACTTTGGGATCAAGGCAGGAGGAAGTATAGTGAATCATTGTTCGTTTGAAGATTTTAAAAATTTTTTGGAAAAAGATCCTTTGATAGTTTGTGATACTAATGTTCTACTGAGACCATACAGAATTTCGGCCGAAAGTATGAAGCAGACACTCGAAACATTTCAATCTATTAAAGACTTGCTTTGGATTCCACATCAAGTACATAAAGAATTTCAAAAGCATTGCGAAAAAGAACGAAAAAGCAATTTTAATAAATACAGATCTATAAATGCTTCATTAAAATCCATACTTGAAAGAACAAAAAATAGTGCGGATGGGGAATTTCTTAAATTCTCAGATTTAAAGTACCCAAACATAGAAAAGTTAAAAGAAGAGATGGATAATCTTATCAAAAATATGCAATCCGTATCAGAACAGTATGAAAAAGATATAGTGGAAGAAGTTGAAAAGAACCGTGAAGCTCTGAAAGATGACGGTATTAAGGCTTTGGTTGATGAAGTTATAGCTAAAGGTAATGTTGGAAATCCCTTCACTATGAAAGAAGAACTAGACATTTTTGAAGAAGGGGAGAAGCGCTATAAATACAAATACCCCCCAGGGCATGAGGATTCGGATAAGGACAGAGATGATTCAACTGGTAGAGATAAGTATGGGGATTTACTTATTTGGAAACAAGTGCTTAAACAAGCAAGAGAAACTGGGAGAGATGTCGTTTTTGTATCTCGTGATGTCAAAGAAGATTGGTGGGAGCTAGATAAAGACAAGAAACCAGTTCGCCCGAGACCGGAATTGTTCCGCGAGTTTAGAGAAGAAACGGGAAAGAATTTAATTGTATGCACGGATACAGAGCTATTTGGACATCTTGCGATACTTAAGGAAATTGACAATCGAATTGCAAATATAGAGATGATGGCGGCTGAAATATGTTCTGAAATAGCAGATGTTCAGGATTGGCAACTTATACTCGACGATACTGGTGTATTAACTTCCTATCTAGTCCATAGCGGTGAACTTCAGGATTGGATGGGTGATCCTTTATCGGATGTGGAAGTGCTGGGTGTTAATGGGACCCCTGCACTTGATGTAGAGTCTGTGGACTTTTATGAAAAGGAAGCGTCGTTCCACGGTAGTTTTGTAGCTGATGCAGAAATAAAAGTATATACAACATCATTTGGTGGCCATGAGTATACTTATGGCGAGGGGAATTGTAAGGTTAACGGTTCTTTTTCACTAACATTTAATTTGAATACGGATGATGTCGAAAAACCTATATATAAATTAGAAACTGTCAAATTCGAAGTTGCTGGTTTTGAGGTTGAGGAGTTTGAAGTCAAGCCAAATCACGAAGAAACCTGCATTCATTGTAACCGAGTAGCTTTTTATTATACAAATTCAAGGGATGCGGTTTGTGAGGGTCATAAAGAAAAATATGATTTTTGTTCGAGTTGCGGGACGTTGTATGACCGAGGTACTCTAACAGGTGCGTTGTGCGACAATTGCGAGGATAGGGGATTAGATTTATGAAACCAAGTTCTGATTGAAAAGAGAAACTGGGTATTCAAACGCTCATAATTTCGCGATCGACGCTCCGCGGGGGCAAAGGAACGATTTTCCGTCCGGGATCCTTTGTCGGCAGTGTCCCAGCCGTCTTACGTTGTCGTCGCAGCTTGACTCAGCGGCTGTAAGAGAAGAAACTGAAAAAATGGAATAATTCGAAAAAAATTTAGTGGGTGATTTTTTAATGTCCAAAGTCAAAAATCAACATTTTGTGCCTCAATCGTATCTAAAGCGTTTCTCAGTCAACGATCAGCTTTTCGTTTATGACAAAGTAATTAATAAGACTCCTTATAAGACAAGCATTAGGAATGTTGCTGCAGAATCATATTTTTATGATATCCCTGAAGATGTATTTAATCTGACAAGAGATCAACTTCCTTCAGAGTATCAAGACATTCAATTCGTTGAAAAGGAATTTAGTAAGCTAGAACGAGAGTTTAACTCTCTGCTAAATAACTTATGCGCCAAGTATTTCCTTACTACAGAACCTCATTTCAAAAGGGCATTATCTAGTGAAGATCGTGAGAATTTGTCTATCCATTTGATTATGCAGAACTTACGCACTCGTGACTCCAGAAAACAAGTTGCAGAGATGAACAAAACCATCATGCAGATGCTATTTGATATGGAAATGTACAACGAGGACAGAAATTATAAGCCTGGGGAATATTTCGTAGAGCTCGATCCAGCGCATGCAGCTATCAGTCAATTATCTATCATGTTTGATCCAGCGAAATTAATAGAATTCTCGTCTGTACTCAACTCGCATATTTGGTTTGTTGGCGTAAATCAAACCGACCAGCCATTCTACACATCAGATACTCCTCTGGTTAGAAGATCCCATATGCCTGAAGATATTATGAGTTACAGCGGATTAGGTTCCAAAGGTATAGAACTTGCTTTTCCAGTTTCAGATCAATTAATCATAACGCTGTGTGAGCGTAGCTATCATAGCGTTGTAGAGCCAATTGAAAACTTGTTCTTTCCTATTTACGACCCAGAAGTGATTAAATACTACAATTCCATGCAAATAATCGAATGTGAACGCCAGATATACTGTTCCCAAAATAAATTTTCTCTGGTAGATGAGTATAAGAAAAATAATTCATCAGTTTTAAAGGAAAAGGACTATAGCATACAAGTCAATGGTGGTCCTTTTGGAGGTAAACATCAATATCACCAAAAAAAATGAAATATTCCGAGAGAGGGAAGACTTGACAAAGCAATCTTAATCGCAACAAAGGGAGTATTATGGCCAGTCTGATTAAAAGTGTTAATCTGAAGGAGTTGAAGAATGTTGAGTCTCTATCTTTTTAGACATGAGTTTGGTATGAAATTTGATGAGCTGCGTGATTACTGTAACACCCTTGAAGAGCTATTAGAAAGCAAACTTAAAAAATTTAATCAGATGGTTGATAGGAAAGCAAAAAAAATCCCTGTCGAGGAATTAGACGATTTCTATAGCTATCTATATCATGACGCTCCAGGTGGAGTAGGAGGTTATGAGCTGCAAGATAGGTTCCCACAATTGTTCAGGAAATCTGTGTTCACCAGCTGTTATGCGAGCTTTGAAGTCGAACTGATAAACTTCTGTAAGTATATCAAAAAGACAAAAAATATTAAGCTAGGCTTATATGACTTAAAACACGAGGGTATCACGAAAGCACAAGTATATTTGAAAAGCGTTGCAGGTATCACTTTTCCGGATAGTGATTCGGATGAATGGGGACAAATTACCTGCTACAACCTAATCAGAAATAACATTGTACATAATGACAGTATCCTAGAAGAAAATGATCATAACAAAAAAACAATAGATAAGATAAATGCTTTTGCAAAAAACAATCCTCATTTCACCATTAATGAACAATATGAAATACAACTCAATCGTGAATTTTCTCTTGAGTTCCTTAGAACAACAGAAAGCTTCCTTCGAAAATTATACGGTCCTTCCGCATTTGAATGGTTCTCTGTTGTTGAAGATGAAAAAGACCCGTTTCAATGAAAATCTTAAAAATAAACCTATTATGAACGATTAGTACCTAAAGTCTGATACTCATTTTAATGGATCAGGTAATGGCTAGAGATTGGGTAAATGCAAGTGAACAGAGCTGGCGTAAGCAATGCAAAACTATCGGTGGACAAATGTTGAGTTGGTTTTCCGAAGAATCAGATTTTTGGATTACAACAATGGGTAACGAATTGGTGGAAGATTGACAGTAGCTTCGAATGAAATGTCCAATGACACAAATCTATTAGAAAAAGCTTGAGAAATCAGGCTTTTAATATTTTTATGTAGGTAAATTTGTGTCAGTAAAAAATGTACAAATTCACCTACATTGTAGTATTGTGACTCAAAACTACCTACATTGTAGAATTACAACTCTTAGCAAGGATACACGACAACATCTGAGTCTTGATCAAGTGCGCTGCAGCATCTGATTTTCATTTTGGAGGTAGACTAAACATGATCATTATCTCAGTCAGTTCAACAAATATTTAGCTTTGTTTAAAGAACAAGAAGACAACGCCGCCAACGTTTATATCGTACCTATGAGGAATTGAAACTTTGGTAACAAAATGAATAGGGTGAGAACATGAGCGAGTTTATATCGTACCTATGAGGAATTGAAACACCTTACCGTCTTGCGCAGCCCAGGTGACCATGGCCGGTTTATATCGTACCTATGAGGAATTGAAACCAATGTTACACAGGGCCACCGCGGGCTCGCCTCTCCCCGTTTATATCGTACCTATGAGGAATTGAAACAGAGCTGTCGTTACATTTGAAGATGTCAGATTCGTAGTTTATATCGTACCTATGAGGAATTGAAACACCCCAGATAATAGGCCGGCGTCATTCATTGCGTCGTTTATATCGTACCTATGAGGAATTGAAACCCGCAAGCCACGCTTGGCCCCGTAGTTGTTTGTTCTTGTTTATATCGTACCTATGAGGAATTGAAACTGGTACTCCAAAATGAATTTAATTTCCGGGTACCCGCATTTTGGTTTACATCGTACCTATAAGGAATTGAAACTGAAGTGGAACTTTGAAGATCGAGGCGAATCGCTCCGTTTGTATCGTACCTATAAGGAATTGAAATGCTAGAGCTAATGAAGTCATTGTGCATCAGCACCAAGGTTGTACCAATGTAAGTTCCGCTAGTATGACAAAAAAAGGTCATATACTTTACAGTAAGGCCTCTTTTTTTAATATGAAAGGGCTTAGTTTTGAAAGATAGGCCAAGAGCGTTGCACATGAAACGAAGAATATACAAAATAACGAACTAAAAGGAGCTTTGCAATGCCTATTCCAGATTATCAGACTCTTATGTTGCCTTTACTTAAAGAAATTTCGGATCAAGCCGAACATAAACATAGAGACACAATAAATGCTCTTGCTTTGGAGTTTAATCTTACTGAAGATGAACTGAGTGCTAGATTACCAAGTGGGAAGCAATCTATCTTTGATAATCGCGTTGGATGGTCACGTACTTACCTTATGAAAGCAGGGCTAATTGAATACGTTCGCCGTGGATATTGCAAAATTACTTCTCGTGGATTATCCGTGCTGAATGAGGGCCTTAGTAATATTAATGTAGCTTACCTTAAGCGTTTTCCTGAATTCAACGAATTTCATACGACAAAGGAAACAGAGGTTACTAAGGCTGAAGTAGGAAGAGATATTTTCGAGGAACGGACACCTGCTGAAAATTTGGAATATAGCTATCTGGCAATTCGTACAGAGATTGCTCATGATCTCTTACAGCGTCTGAAGATGGGAAGCCCGCAGTTCTTTGAAAAAGTTGTAGTTGAGCTTCTTGTTAAAATGGGCTACGGTGGTTCCATGGCTGATGCAGGAAAGGCTGTGGGGAAGAGTGGCGATGGTGGAATAGATGGAATGATAAAGGAGGATCGTCTTGGTCTCGATGTCATATATATTCAAGCAAAGCGTTGGGAAGGTTCTGTCGGCCGACCTGAGATTCAGAAATTCGTTGGAGCCCTTCAGATGCATAAAGCACGCAAAGGGGTCTTCATAACGACTTCTGTGTTTACAAAAGAAGCTGAAGAGTATGTCACACTTATAGACAATAAGGTTGTTTTGATTGATGGAAACCAGCTTACACAGTATATGATTGATTATAATTTAGGCGTTTCAACCGTTGCCGTTTATGAGGAAAAGAAGATTGATCTGGATTTCTTCTCTGAAGAGTAATATAAAACCAATTTTAGGGTTAATATGGAAATAACATAAAAAGAGAAGTAAGTTATTTGTCTCCGATTTCTTTGGTTTATATCGTACTCTATCAAAAGAAATAGTATTTTAAATTTAGTACGAAATTGAAGCACCATTTGTACAATCATCTCGTTCAGGCTATTTTAACAATAGGGAGAGCACTCGACCTTGCCATCGTCATGCAAAACATAGATCTTCACGAAAGCTGAATGGGCTGGTAATACGCGATGGTGCGAAAAAAATTCCTCTCGTGGTCTTGGAAATAAGCAGGACTAGTAATATGATAGAAGTAACTAGAGCTTTATTGTCGTCGACCTGCAATAGCGTAAAAAAGCCGGGGGATCGACGACAGAAACTGTTTCGTGGAATCCCAGTGTTTATAAGGAATTTGCGGCTTGAGCCGTGAGGCCAGGCGAAATGATTTTGTGATGGAGTGTTGCAAAAAGTGGCTACTTTGCTGGGTTTTTGCGGGTTTTTATTGTACCTATGAGGAATTGAAAATGCAACGGGTAGCCCTCTCAAATATCGTGTCAAAAGTTTTTATTGTACCTATGAGGAATTGAAACAATCTTTCGTGCTTTGCAACATCAAAGCATCATCCCGGTTTTTATTGTACCTATGAGGAATTGAAACCAATTTGATCATGGATCGAAAAATCACAAAGTTCGTTGTTTTTATTGTACCTATGAGGAATTGAAACCACTATGGGCTGTAGGAGGTATAATTCTATCAGCTAGTTTTTATTGTACCTATGAGGAATTGAAACCACTATGGGCTGTAGGAGGTATAATTCTATCAGCTAGTTTTTATTGTACCTATGAGGAATTGAAACCATCCACTTCGCCAGCAAAATATGGAGGTATACTTGACGTTTTTATTGTACCTATGAGGAATTGAAACTTCAACAATTAGTCGTATTTCTTTCAAAACCGAAACCGTTTTTATTGTACCTATGAGGAATTGAAACTTGAAGCTCAGATGTATTTCATAGCTCATGATGAAAGTTTTTATTGTACCTATGAGGAATTGAAACTCTTGAATCAGCACTAGGCGGCCATAGCGACGTTGCCAGTTTTTATTGTACCTATGAGGAATTGAAACTCTACACTATCAATAGTCGTAATGTGAACCCATCCCCAGCTTTTATTGTACCTATGAGGAATTGAAACGTGATACGTGGTTTGATGATAAGTGGCGTCCTAAGAGTTTTTATTGTACCTATGAGGAATTGAAACAAGACGTTAAGCTGCCTTTTCACATCCCATGGAATAGTTTTTATTGTACCTATGAGGAATTGAAACGTCAAAGTGGAAAATGGTATGCCAATCTTGCGGATAGTTTTTATTGTACCTATGAGGAATTGAAACTTGGAACACATATGCCTCCCATATCATACCGTCCAGTTTTTATTGTACCTATGAGGAATTGAAACCATCCTCCGCTCACAACGCGAATATATCCGGCAAAAAGTTTTTATTGTACCTATGAGGAATTGAAACTAAATCTTGATCCCCTGCTCCCGCAGCAGTTTCTTCGTTTTTATTGTACCTATGAGGAATTGAAACTCGTAAGCCTTGGCTTCTAACACACCTAAAGATGTTGTTTTTATTGTACCTATGAGGAATTGAAACAGCCATTGTTACAACGAGAAAGATGGTAGGCCCGTTTACGTTTTTATTGTACCTATGAGGAATTGAAACTCGTGAAATAATCGTCCGGGTAGAACTGGCGCGTGCTGGTTTTTATTGTACCTTATGAGTAATTGAAACAAGTCTGGTTCCGTGCGATTTTTTTCATAGTGGATAGTTTATACCGTACTACCTATAAGGAATTGAAACCGCACAGGCCGGATGCCACACGAAATCTACAACGCTCGTTTGTATCGTACCTATAAGGAATTGAAACTGTTCTACGGGTTGTAGTTTGGATGGCTTTTTCTATCGTTTGTATTGTACCTATTAGGAATTGAAACAGGCGATAAATGAGCGCCGCGGCTTCGGCACGGTTCAAGTTTATGTCGTCCCTATAAAAGACTTCTCCCCTTATAGCTTCCCCCAATCCCTACCCAGCCCGAGAAGCGGGCACGGTCTCTTTAAACAATCGCAGCAGAGAAGAATGAAAGTTGGAAAAATCGATGGAGGCTCCGACGAAGTAGCCGATTGAGATGAAAATCAGGCACCAGCATAGGGCTCCTGCCCCTGCGTAGAGCATGTATTTTCGCATGCTCATGGCGCTTACTCCTGCCAGGTAGCAGGTTAGGTGGCGTAGGCCGGGAATGTAGTAGCCGATGCAAATAGCCCATGGTCCGTAGCGTTCGAACCAGGTCTCGGTTTTTTCCAGCCTTTTGGTCGTAAGTTTGATCCACTTTCCGTATTTCCAGAGCAGCGGTTTGCCGAATTTTCGCCCGAGGGCGTAGCTGCACAGCATGCCGGACATGGTTCCGATGAAACTGACCGCCACGGACACCGGGAAATGAAGCAGCCCGGCGGAGGCGAGATAGCCGACTAAGGTCATCAGGATTTCGTCGGGGACCGGCAAGCCTATGATGCCCAGAGCCAAACAGAAGAAAATGGCGATGTATCCGTATTGTGTGATCATGTCTTGTAGGAAGTCTATGACGTTCACGCTCCGTTTCTTCGGATAGGCTGCTGATTTGCCGCGGCTGCTTCGTATTTTTACTGATAGGAACTTTTTTGGCTGATTGCGGGTATTTTGATTCGGCTGACCATCAGGCAGCACAGAACGATAACCAGAATCACGGTCATTTCAAGGTGATACAGGGGCGGAGACCAAAGCGCGAATACGGCTAAAATGCAGCCGGCGACCTGGATCGGCAATCCTGTATGATAGCTGCTTGCACAAGCTGAAATGTTGAACCGGGCCAGCCGCAGCGCGCCGCAAATAATAAAGAGAGAAGCGAGCAGCAGTCCGGTGACGGGCATTTTGTGCAAGGTGGCAAGATAAACGGTCAAAGCCGGGGCCGCGCCGAAGGAAATCAGCTCTGCGAGCGAGCGGAATTCTTTGCCGAATTCGTTGGCCAGGCGCAGTCTGTTCACGATGTAACCGTCGAGTCCGGCCAGCGCCGCCGCGAGAATAATGCTGAGCACTGCCTCGGAAGATTTGTCGTGAAACGAGAACAGCATGGACATCATGCCTGCGCTGAGGACGGTCATCGTAAGCAGCGTGGGAATCATTTGGACTGGCATGGAAAATCACTCCTTTTCAATGAAGGCTGGGCGTTGGAAGCGCAGGCTGCCCGGATTTTTGCACATCCAAAATATCAAGCAGAAAAACGAAGGTCGGAATGCCGACGATCAATCCCCAAATTCCGAAAAAATGTTCGGAAAAGAGCAGAACGAGAAAGGTGTAAAATACAGGAAGATGCGTTTTGGACGCCATCAGCCGGGGATTGAGCACGTAAGCTTCCAAAGCATGAATGACCGTGACGGCGATAATCAGGTACAGCACATACGTGAACCCGCCCAGACTGAAAGCAATCATGCTCAGCGGAAAGAGCGATATAAATACGCCGGCCACCGGTATAAGCCCAAGAACAAAAATAAGCAGCGAGAGACCGATCAAATTCGGAAAACCCATCAGCCACAGCGCGAAAGTCGTCAGCAGGCAGTTGAACAGTGCGATCAGCAGTTGGGCTTCGATCACTTTGCCGAACGTTTGCACGAGTTTTTTGCCGAAAAATTCAATCTCCTTGGCGAACCAGCCCAGCTTGCTGGTGTGAAATTGCGCGGTAAAGCGAATGACGTTCTCTTTGCCCAGCAGCAGAAAAAGGCTCATCATCAAAGCCAAAAAGATTTGAAATCCGACATTTCCGATTTTCACCACGATATCGAAGCCTGGCTTAACTATGCTCGGAATGTCGATGCTGTCCAGCCATGTTTTTACGTAGCCGGCCACTTCGTTATCAGGGTTGTAGTACGCATGTTTGACAAGTTCGAACAATTGGGTGATCTGGTGGGCCAGAGCGGGAAAAAATTTGGCGCCTGCAAAAGCCAGAACCGACAGAAGGGCGGCGTATATGACCGCAAGCAGCAATTTGGAGTTGACGGGAACGACTTTGTCGATCCAATACTTGCTGAATTGATGCAGCCGGTTCATCAGGAACGTCAGCAGGAAGGTCAATAAAATAAGGTTCAGCATGCTGCGGATAAAAAATAGAAGAAGGCAAAACAACGCCAATACCGCAAAGCGCTGCACATCTTTTTTTTGCAAAATTGCTATAATATTCATGCGCGACATCCTTTCAGCGTCTCCGTTTCGATCTGTACAAATTCGATTATAGAGATGCGGTGTGTACTTCATGTGTTTTGTAGCAGGCGATTTTTTGTATAATAGTACTGACTGAAAACACACGAAAAACACAACAATCGGTTATTCTTGCTCTATACCGTTTTTTTTGCGCGAAGGAGGCTGCGGCTGCATGGATCGCAAAGTTTTGCTAATCGAAGATGAAAGTTTGATCCGCGAAATCGTGGCCGATTATTTCAAGCGGGAGCAGTGGAGCGTTTATGAGGCCGAGAATGGGCTCCAGGCGCTGGACATATTGGAAAAACTGGATGCCGATCTCGTCATTCTGGATATTCTTATGCCTGAGCTGGACGGCTGGACCGTATGCAAACGGATTCGCGCGCGATCGGCTGTGCCAATCATTATGCTGACCGCCAAATCCGAGGACGACGATAAGATGCTTGGTTTTGAGCTGGGCGCAGACGATTACGTAACGAAACCGTTCAGTCCCAAGGTGCTGGTCGCCCGGGCAGTCAGTCTAATGAAGCGCGTCGAGGGGACTGTCGGAAAAGAAGACCATCTTCTGAGCTTCGGCCGGATTTCGATTAATAGAAGATCGCGTCGCGTCGAGGTGGACGGGCAGGAAATCGAGCTGACGCCCAAAGAATACGAGCTGCTTCTGTATTTGACGAAAAACGAAGGCATCGTGCTTTCCCGCGAAACGATTCTCGATCATATATGGGGCTTCGATTATTTTGGCGACCTGCGCGTCGTCGATACGCATATCAAAAAGCTGCGCGGCAAGCTCGGCGACGAAGCCCGCCATATCCGCACGGTCATTCGGTCCGGGTACAAATTCGAGGAGGAACGATGATAAAACGCGGGGTTACTATGAAGCTGTTTGCCATCACAGCTTTCTTTTTTCTGTTGTTTTATGCCATTGTTTTGCTGGGGCAGCTTAATTTATTTGAAACCTTTTACCAGCATCAGAAAACCGCCACACTGGAAAAAAGGCTCCAGACATTCACCGACAGCTACGCCAAAAAACGCTGGGACGACGACCGCATCTCCCGCGAAATGGCCCTGTTCATCAGCCAAAATAAAGCGCAGCTTGCGATTCTCGGGCCTGAAGGCAATGTGAAGCATGACAATTTGTTTCGCATCGTCATCAAGGACGATCATGGAAATCCGGTTCGGATAGCCCTCTCTTTTTTGCTCAATTCCAATTTGCGGAAGCTGCTGGAGGCGAACTTTCAGCGCGGCGATCGGATCGAGGTGGAGGGATATTATGAGGATACGGTGGAAAAAGATCTTTTTTACCCGGTCATTATCCATAAAGCCGGCTTCAAGGAAATCGGGAGTGTAGATCTAGGCACGAACGAGCCCCTGGAAAAGATTTCAGGAGTCATCACGGACGCGGTGCTGCCCGCTTCCAATCAATGGAATTCGCGGCAGGGCATTTTGTATCTGGCGCTGGAGGACTGGTTCCCGCTTTCGGATGAGCGGAAAGCCGTTTTGCAGAACGGGGGTACGATCCAGGAGGAATGGACGGATACGATCAGCGGCACGCGCAGCGTTGTGGCGATTCAGCCGATTTTGCGCGATGGGAAGGTAAACGAACTGGTTTTTGTGCTCGCCTCCCTGCAGCAGATCAGCGAAGCGTATGATGCCCTGCGTCTGTTTTACATTTACATCGGAATCGGGGGCATCGTGCTCATCCTGCTGCTCTCGCTCGTCTTCACCAAAATAGTGTCCAAACCGCTGCTCTCGCTGAACCAAATCGCGCTGCGTATGGCGAAGCTCGATTTTTCGGTGAAATCGCCAATCCGCAACAACGATGAGATCGGGAGCTTGTCCCACAGCTTGAACAGCTTGTCCGAGAAATTGGACGATACGTTAAAGGAACTGTACGACGCCAATGAGCAGCTGCGGGCGGATATGGAACAAAAACAGCGCATGGAGCAGCTGCAAAAAGAGTTTATTTCCAACGTTTCCCACGAACTAAAAACGCCGCTCAGCATCGTGAAAGGGTACGTGGAGGGCATCCGGGATGGAATCAGCGAAACGAAGCGGGACCGGTATCTTGAAGTGATTTTGGGCGAAACCGATAAAATGGAAGCACTCATCAAAGACATGCTGGAGCTGGCCAAACTGGAATCGAAAACGATCAAGCTGAAAAAGAGCCATTTTTTGCTGAGCGAACAAGTGGAAGATATCGTCGAGAAGCTGTCGAACCATCTTCTTGAAAAGGAGCTTAAGGTGGTCACCGTCACCGTAGGCGAACACGAAGTGCAGGCGGATCAGGTCAAAATGGAGCAGGTGCTGGTCAACCTGCTGATGAACGCGATTCGCCATGCGACAGCCGGCAGCGAGATCGCCGTCCGCATCGAAAGCGAAGGCGAACACATCCGCATGGCGATCGAAAACGAAGGGGAAGCCATCCCGGAAGATCAGCTGGAAACGATATGGGAACGTTTCTACCGGGTCGAACGGTCGCGAAACCGCAAAACCGGCGGAACCGGCCTCGGCCTCGCCATCGTCAAGCAAGTGCTGGACCTCCACGAAAGCCGGTACGGAGCGGAAAACACGGAGCGGGGCGTTCGTTTTTATTTTTATTTGTAGGCTTTGCACACTTGTGGTCGCCGCGGCAGGAGTTCCTCGCGACAAAAAACCGGGGGGACGTTTGCTGCCGTGCGGCGGCAAACATCATAAAGGGAAGTCATGCGGGGAAAGTTTCCCCTAAGGACTTGGAAAAAAGCGGAACAGGTACTATGATAGAGATACCCGGACATTTTTGTCGTCGACCTGCAATAGCGTAAAAAAGCCGGGGGATCGACGACAGGGACGATTTGGGGAATCCCGATGTTTATAAGGGATTTGCCGCCTGAGGCGTGAAGCCAGCCGGGTTAATTTGTGGATGAGGTATTACGAAAAGTGGCTGTGCTGCTGGGTTTTTGTGGGTTTTTATCGTACCTATGAGGAATTGAAACACGGGACGCAGCGCGATTGTAACTGTTTCCCATTGCCGTTTTTATCGTACCTATGAGGAATTGAAACACGCTCATGGAGTAGGCAGGCAGTTGGGCCAGCGGAGTTTTTATCGTACCTATGAGGAATTGAAACGAGATAAATTTTGTAATGTAACGTCAGGTTTCCCAGTTTTTATCGTACCTATGAGGAATTGAAACAGAAGTATAAAAGAATCATTTGGCGACCTGACGTTGAGTTTTTATCGTACCTATGAGGAATTGAAACCGAGATAGAAGGAATTACAATTGCTGCAAATGACGTTTTTATCGTACCTATGAGGAATTGAAACCCATGTTGATCCGGTACGCAAGCCGTTCTGCCCGGGTTTTTATCGTACCTATGAGGAATTGAAACTAATCTTCATTATCTTTTTCGAACAGTCTACTATTGAGTTTTTATCGTACCTATGAGGAATTGAAACTGTATGAATTCAGTTGATCCGTCAATTCGACATCTGTTTTTATCGTACCTATGAGGAATTGAAACAGCGACATTTTACGCCAAAATACCTAGGAAAATATGGTTTTTATCGTACCTATGAGGAATTGAAACTCTAATTCAGTTTCAGGAATTGGATGATAATTTACGTTTTTATCGTACCTATGAGGAATTGAAACACTGATCATTGGGAATGATCGAAAATCTTGGACGTTTCGTTTTTATCGTACCTATGAGGAATTGAAACTACTTTTGGGAATGCATAAAAATATGAATGGTGGTGGAGTTTTTATCGTACCTATGAGGAATTGAAACATAATATGCACTTCATGAAGCGTGCGAAGCTTAAAGGTTTTTATCGTACCTATGAGGAATTGAAACTGCCGTTTCAAGTTCCCCTTCGGCACGATTTTATTGCGTTTTTATCGTACCTATGAGGAATTGAAACTCGATCTGCATTGAATCCCGACTTGTTACTACTCCCACGTTTTTATCGTACCTATGAGGAATTGAAACAAATACGTTTTTGAGCAGCCATGGAATTCGCGTTAAGTTTTTATCGTACCTATGAGGAATTGAAACGATAGAAGCTCATATACCCAAGATGTGTTCTTCCTCGTTTTTATCGTACCTATGAGGAATTGAAACACTAGCAATTTTGGTGTAAGTGTTGTTGTCCAACCAGAGTTTTTATCGTACCTATGAGGAATTGAAACCGGGCAAGATCGAGCTAATTAGCCGTAGGTGGACGCTTGTTTTTATCGTGCCTATGAGGAATTGAAACACGATCTCGACCCAGAGAATCGCCCGAATCAATGGCAAGTTTTTATCGTACCTATGAGGAATTGAAACGGCTGCTGCACAGAATAGACGGCCCGATCCGCACGTTCGTTTTTATCGTACCTATGAGGAATTGAAACATGTATCTTTGGTAGGAAAAACCCCCTGCGCGTTTAAGTTTGTATTGTACCTATGAGGAATTGAAACTCTACTATGGTAATAGGTACGTATTACGGTGGGCGAAGATTTGTATCGTACCTATGAGGAATTGAAACAGCATTTGCACAATCTTGTCGTGCAGGCTATTTTTACAATAGAGAGAGTACTCGATCTTGCCATCGTCAAGCGAAACATGGATCTTCACGAAAGCCGAGTGGGGAGGAAACATGGGGCGGAATTTCTATTGTTATTTGTGAATTTTTCCCGCCATACGGTTGCAAAGCTTCGTTGAAAAGTTCCTCACATGGACTTGGAAAAAAGCGGGACTAGTAATATGATAGAGGTAACAAAGAGCATTTTTGTCGTCGACCTGCAATAGCGTAAAAAAGCCGGGGGATCGACGACAAACATGTTTTGTGGGGATCCAGTGTTAATAAGGGATTTACAGCCTGGGTCGTGAAATCATGGGAATTAACTTTATGATGTGGATTCGTAAAAATGGCTCTATTGGGTTTTTATGGGTTTGTATCGTACCTATAAGGAATTGAAACCGCCATAAACGTTGCTCGGGCTTCGTTGCATCCTCGTTTGTATCGTACCTATAAGGAATTGAAACCTGAACTTCATCAAGGGTAATAATTCCGCTACGCAGTTTGTATCGTACCTATAAGGAATTGAAACAAAAACTGGCTGACGAAGATATGACAGCACTCGGCTGTTTGTATCGTACCTATAAGGAATTGAAACTGAAGTTCTCAACGTCACATCAGTTCTTGATAGCAAAGTTTGTATCGTACCTATAAGGAATTGAAACTCAATCCATTTTTTCCAGACTGACCAATAAATAAGTGTTTGTATCGTACCTATAAGGAATTGAAACCTCAACTTCGCATTGCCCTTGATCCTATCCGCAAGCGGTTTGTATCATACCTATAAGGAATTGAAACCAGAAGCAGCAAGATTCGTAGGAACCTGCGGAGGAGGTTTGTATCGTACCTATAAGGAATTGAAACCAGGATTCAGCACTCGTAATTCTTCAAGTACGTTTGCAGTTTGTATCGTACCTATAAGGAATTGAAACTTTATTGTCCAGTATGTAAGCAAACTCATAATTTACCAAGTTTGTATCGTACCTATAAGGAATTGAAACTTGAATACCGTGCTATCGACGAACCCGGCCGCCTTTTCGTTTGTATCGTACCTATAAGGAATTGAAACTACTTCCCTTCTTTCATTAAGTGAGTAATCGCTTTAGTTTGTATCGTACCTATAAGGAATTGAAACTACATCGTCTCAAGTTTACGCAGTGCTTTCTCTATTGTTTGTATCGTACCTATAAGGATCGTTCATTCTTCGATGAGGAGGGCAGCCTAGTGGAGTTTGTAACGTACCTATAAGGAATTGAAACCTGAATCAAGATAGTCCATGTCGGACAGATTCACCTGTTTGTATCGTACCTATAAGGAATTGAAACACCGCCGTTGTTTTGATCTACTCCCATGAATCCGATAGGTTTGTATTGTATCTTACCTAAGAAGAATTGAAACCATCATATTCGATGCACTTGTTTATCGTCTTTGGTATAAATCGGGGCCTATGCGGCTTCCGGTGTTTCAAGAGTTCGTCATTTAAAGAAGTACTAAAGACTCGGAAACAAAAAGAGGAACTGCCATGAGGCAAGTTCCTTTTAACCGTTCCGTTTCGTTATTCTTCATGCTCTCGTTCGCAGATTACTTCTGTAAACAAGTTTAGTGGAAATAGGGTGGGCACGTCCTTCCCAGGGATCCTCACAAACTCAACAAAATCTTTTCCTACAAGGATTAGTTTCCCTTTTAGGGTTCCGATGTCCTCCGCAGAGGCTGTCAAGTCAAAAGGCTTTGTGATTGTCACGTGATTTCTCAGATCAATAAAAAAGGATGTTTTAAAAACAACATTTGTGGATCCTACCATAAAGGAAGTCGAAGTAATATTTGTTAGCTTTCCTATTGTTTTGGTCAATTGTGGAAATCCCGGTTGGAAAACGGTCACTGTACGACCTACAAGCGGTTGTAGGCGTTGAATCAAAGTAATGTTTTGAGGCGCAGGACAGCCAATAATGCTTATGTCATCAGCCATAAAGAAAATTCTCCTTTCTCTTCATTTTATATCCTATACGGAATTTTCATTTTTTGTGTGGGCTGTTGTTGAGTTATAGGGCAAAATACAAAGAAACAGGGTAGGCCGCGGATCATTCGAGGCTGGGAGCGAGAGGCGCCAAGGTGGATTTTGGGATCGAGTGAGGACGTATTTCACCGATATTCACCTGGATTATGAACGGATACTAGCAGGAAAAAACCTTGATTATCATACGTCACAAAATGTATTTCGTTTGTATAATACCTATAAGGAATTGAAGTTCTAGCGTCCTTGCACAAATGTCGGTAGGGCCTTCGGCTTTTATCATATCTAAGAGGAAAATTTCTCTTTGTACTTGGAAAAAAGCGGAACTGGTACTATGATAGAGATACCCGGGTATTTTTGTCGTCGACCTGCAATAGTGCAAAAAAGCCTGGGGATCGACGACAAATAAGTTTTGTGGAGATTCAGTATTAATAAGGAATTTGCGGCATGGGTCGTGAAACCATGGGAATTAACTTTTTGACGAGGCTTTTTAAAAATGGCTGTATTGCTGGGTTTTTATGGGTATGTATCGTACCTATAAGGAATTGAAACATAGTTCAATGACAGCCGGTGAAGTCGCCAAGGCGCAGTATGTATCGTACCTATAAGGAATTGAAACGCAAACAGCCTTTTAGACTTATACATGCGACCCAAAGTATGTATCGTACCTATAAGGAATTGAAACCCGATTTGGATATTTTCAAGGCCGTTCTGGATATCTTCGTATGTATCGTACCTATAAGGAATTGAAACCTAATTGATGAAGAATAAATAGATGTTGTAAGTATAAGTATGTATCGTACCTATAAGGAATTGAAACCTTTGACCGGAACGGCAATGTGGTGAAGGACTACAGAGTATGTATCGTACCTATAAGGAATTGAAACTGGGGCATAGGGTGAGCGCATGAATATCGATCCACAGTATGTATCGTACCTATAAGGAATTGAAACACTGAAGAAGAGTTACAACAAGCGTTGCAAAAGGCGTATGTATCGTACCTATAAGGAATTGAAACACCACATGAAGGAAATCGGTCTGAGTGACAATACAAGTATGTATCGTACCTATAAGGAATTGAAACTTTTGAAGTCGGTTATAGGACCGTTCGGCCCGGTCAGTATGTATCGTACCTATAAGGAATTGAAACTTATTCGCGCCTCTGCCGCCGTGAGTCGTTTCCACGAGTATGTATCGTACCTATAAGGAATTGAAACAGCTCTATACCGTCGCGAAAGCATGCAGGTTTTTCGTAGGTATGTATCGTACCTATAAGGAATTGAAACTAAACTCAAGGGCTTTAGTTTGGCGCTTTGTTAGCCGTATGTATCGTACCTATAAGGAATTGAAACATCAAATGAATATATCGAAGCTACAGAAGAAGTGCAGCAGTATGTATCGTACCTATAAGGAATTGAAACCTATCTGGTTTCAATCGGAAATCAATGTCATAAAGCCCGTATGTATCGTACCTATAAGGAATTGAAACTTTTCCGAAAGAGGATGCAACGAAGCCGGAGCAACGGTATGTATCGTACCTATAAGGAATTGAAACATATTTTTTCCATTTGGAGACGAGCAGATATGACGAAAGTATGTATCGTACCTATAAGGAATTGAAACCAGCGTCGCGCATGGGTGAACATTGGAGACTGACAGTATGTATCGTACCTATAAGGAATTGAAACTTCGGTTCGCCGCGTAGTTACTTGTCATAATCGTGAGTATGTATCGTATCTATAAGGAATTGAAACCCATGCGACTGCACTTGGTCTGGAATGGTTCAACAGGGTATGTATCGTACCTATAAGGAATTGAAACTTGCATGGAAAAGCCCCAATGTCCAAAATGTAAAGGTGTATGTATCGTACCTATAAGGAATTGAAACCAGCCGAACAGATGCAGCCTGCCGACCTTCTCCAGCTTGTATGTATCGTACCTATAAGGAATTGAAACACCAAATATTTCTCTTCATGCGGAAATCTTCGCGTTTGTATGTATCGTACCTATAAGGAATTGAAACTCTAAATCTTGAGGCAGAAAGGAGGGAAGGAACCGAAACGAGTAAAGGCATCAATGGAATCGGAATAGATTTGGAGCACGACAAATTATGAGGTTCTAGTCATCATCAATGATGAGACGGCGGCAAAGACGTTTGCGGAGCAGTTTGAGCATATGTGGTCGAGTGCAAAAGGGTTTGAGCCCATAGATAAAAAAATAGCTCAGTAGAAAAATCCCTCCGTCGGCCAATCAACGCCAGCGGAGGGATGCTTTGCTTAAAAGACAGTTATCGATCAATTTTCCCGGGAGGTATCCATTTCACAACAATGATACCGAAAACTATAAGAATTGAGATAAGCGAAATGACGCCTTTGTAAGTACCATTTATCAGTAACCAAATACATAAGCCTAAAATCAAAACAATTGCAATTAAATACCAGTAACCAATATACTTTTTGTTATTATTTGTTTTCTTTTTTATTATTAGTGTGATTATAAAAAAGACTGCAACGTAAAAAAACAAGAATAAATAAATAAGTATATTTGCCAATAGCATTTTGCCTCAACAACTTTCTAGTTTGGAGTAGATTCAAAGTAAGTAATTGGAAGCCAATGTAAATTCAATGTTACCCCGTTTCCTCTATCATTGCGTGACATTGAATTTGCAATCATAAATGATCCAACAGACGTAATTACTGCAGCCGCTGAAACAGCAGCACCAGCAGGCGCAGCAACAACGGCTATAGCTGCACCGACAACTGCTACAAGTTGCCATACTTGCCCAGACTGGTTTAAATAATAAATCATATCCTGGGTTTCTTGTTCATTAAATGTTACCGCGACTCCCCACCAATAGGGGTTTGCATAAACATTTGTATGCACTCCTGAGGTAGATGATTTTGTGGATACATTAGCAACAGGTAAACCATTTTCGATTTTTTCAATAATTTTTGTTGAAGTGCTTGGTTTACACTGTCAACAGCATTGGAATAAGACTGATATACCTCGCTACTATACAATGATTTTACTATAGGATCAATGTGATATAAATTGTCTTGACCTAGCTGGATGTACTTCGTAATTGAATCGCCTGTTTTTAAAATATCCTTAGTCAGTGCATCATTTGTGATTGTTATTTTGGGATACTGATTCGGTGAAATACTTTGTTCATCACCTTGCTGATCAGGTATTGTAGATTCAGCGAAAGCAGATATGGGCAAAACACTTGCAAACAACATTGCGGCAGAAGATAAAGCAATAATTGATTTTTTAAGCATCATACTTTAAGGTCACTCTCCTAAACGCTGCCGTAATAAATGGAATTACGATCGCCGCGCAGCAAATCAACCCAATAACATTTTACAGTAATTGTAAATAAAAGTGAATGAATGAATAAATTAAAATGGAATTTGGCTCAAAACCGAATCAGCGCTTATCTAAAGTTTTCTTGGCAGATTTCTGCCTGAAATTTGGGGACGGATTGGGGACGTAATTCACCCGGAACCTCAATAATTCACTCGGATTGTATAGGGACATGTTTCAATTTATGAGGAATTTGAAACTTCTAGGAATGATGTCCGATCCAAATGAGAACGCGTGTTTGTATTTTATCTATGAGGAGTAGTAACATTGTGGTATAATGTTTTGCGAAGCCTTGGTATATAAGGGTTTTTATGATAGGGGTGCCCGTCCCGTTTTCGTTTTGGGGACGAATGGGGACGGTTCCTATATACCTGAAGATGGGCGGCGTTCGGCTACAGCTTTTGTCGTCATTCCTTGTTCCAAGAGGAACGTTGCAGACGTGTGACGCAGTATGCCGCCAAGCTGATTCAGATCATAGAGGCAAGCGAGCTGCAAAAATACGATATCTCGGAGGATGAGGAGACGATGAAATTCGAAGACGATTGGCAATGGAAGCATCGGAGATGCCCTGGACGGTTGTACAAGAAAGGTCTCATTTCCGATTACACCTGGGCGGAAAAGGCGTATAAACGGAAATTGACGCAATCAGAACTTGCATGGCTGAATACAATCATCGTAGCTCGGTAACATGGCGTGGAGGTTTAACCAAGAAAAAATTCCTGAACGTCAAAATCCCCCGTTGGCCTTTTGTGGCTGATGGGGGATTTTTTTTATTTTCATGCAAAAATGTAATTATAATAAAATTATTGGTTATTAACAAACAATAAATACAATATATTCCATGATATGTTTAGACAAGATATGACAATAACTGTATGATCATAATCGAAAATACATTTTAAGGAGAGATCGATTTGAAAAAGCTTTTATCTGTATTACTTTTAGCAATGATAATTTCATTAGCAATTCCTGTTACTTCAGCATTTGCTTATTCAGGCGGTTTGTTAGACGGGAAGGCGCTTAATGTGTCCAATGCGATGAATGATTTTCGTGTGGTACGTACCACCACAGCTCTTACTGATAATGATGAAACCAACTCTTTCCATTTTGATGCAACTTGTTCTAATGGTACATTCGTATGGTATGACTTTCAAAATCCAATAACAATTTCATCTTATAAACTTAAAGGTAGCAAACTTGCGCTTAATTACTACACTCAAGGCAGTACAAGCCGTCAAGGCTTTGTCTACCTAGATGGAACAGGTGTTCAAACAAATATTACACCAATAACGAACGTTTCAAGAGTGGGTTTTGTAATTGCTGGATGTAGTGGTGGAGATGCAAATGAAGTTGATATTTTCGGAAGCCCAGTTCCTTCATCTCCTTCAAATCCAAGCGCTCTAACAGCAATTGACGATGTATCAAAGGTAACACTTAACTGGACTGCAGTTTCCGGCGCAACAACCTACAATGTGAAGCGTTCCACAACACCTGGTGGTCCTTATACAACGATTGCCACAAATGTAACAGGTACCACCTTTACTGACAGCACAGTAACAAACGGAACAACTTACTATTATGTTGTAACAGCTGTAAACGCTGGTGGTGAAAGCAATAATTCTTCTGAAGCATCCGCGACACCTCGAGTTCTAGCTCCAACAGCACCAACAAATCTGACAGCTACTTCCGTACAATCAAGTGTTTATTTGACATGGAGTAAGGTAACCAATGCGACGTATTATATTGTTGAGAGGTCTACTAATGCTGGCGGTCCTTATACTACTATTGCTAGTACTGTAACTAATGCTGTATATTTAGACACAAACTTAAGTAACGGAACATATTATTACGTAGTACAAGCTGTAAATGCAGGTGGTGTAAGTGGCATCTCAAACGAAGTATCCGCAACTATTCAGCTTGATCCGCAGCTTAATATGACCGTTGCTGAAGACAAAGTTAAAGTTGGGCAAGAAGTTATAGCAAATGTGTCTTTGAAAAATGTTAGCAACATATACGCAGAGGATTTTACTATAAAGTACGATAACACTTTGTTCGATTATATTGGATTTGAAGAGATTCCAGGCTATAAAGTGTACAACCAGCCGTCTGATCAAAATGGTACCCTTCGCTTTATTGTATCAAGCCAAGGAAAAAATTACGGCATCAGCAGTGAAACAACGTTCTTTAAGCTAAAATTAAAAGCCAAGGCTGCCGGAACGGGGAAAGTAGACGCAGTCAAATGCAGGATCGCAGACACAACAAGCGAATTTGATTTAGGTGCGGCGAACTGCGGTGAGGATTCGGTAACTGTTGAAGGAGTTAAGGACGTAAACAGAACGGGTGAATATACGCTTCTTGATCTAGCCATTGATGCTGCACACTACGGAGAACTGGCAGCTAACGTAGATCCAACTAAATATGATGCCCAACAGGCAGGCAACGAATATGTAAATGACGATGACCTTGTATTTATCGTGAATCAAATGCTGAACAATTCAAACTACGGACCGAATAAATAATCGAATGCTTCCTTACATGTTGTCGTCTGTTTTAAAGAAGTTCTCTTTTTCATTCACGACCCGTTCATAGTGGTTCCAGCATTGCGAAGTTCCCTACTGGCTATCATTTGATGTAGCGGGATGTGGGGCGGAAGTTCGAAGTCGCTCTCGCCTGGTCAAATCGGGAACGTTTCTAATCTAGCATATATATTAATATATTATGGTATTGATTAATATATTAGTATTGAGTAAAATGGAGTAAAGTAATATTACCTTTGGTATTACCTTCTGATTTCAAGCGTATACTAAAAAAGAGCCGTGTTGCTGCACGGCTCCAAGTGCACAATAGGCCGCTTCAAAGGCGATAAGCTTTTAAAGTAGTCAGTCAGTGAAATAGACCGCCCCCGATAAGGTATGGTCTATTTCTTTTTGTTTTGAGTAAGTGCTATGACGATGGTCACAACTAGCGTCAGAAACGTAATAAGAAGCGAACTAAAGCCAATCGTAATCGTCAGAGCGTCTTTAACCTCCACAGGCATCACCTCCCTTCCGAGAGGCCAGCCGACTGCCCTTGCAAGCCGTTCCATTGTACAGAGATATTATATATCATACATCCCTAACAATCTACTGTTTTTCCTATTATATGAAGAAGAGGTGTTAAGGTGGGTTTTAGGGACGGATTGGGGACGCAATTCACTCGGAACCTCAATAATTCACTCGGATTATGAACGGATACGAACAGGAAAAAAACTTGAAAGTCAAGGGTTTCAAAGATTCATTCGGATTGTATAGGGACATATTTCAATTTATGAGGAATTGAAACATTATTTGTAAAATCTTGTCGTGCAGGCTATTTTTACAATAAGAAAGTACCGATCTTGTCATCGTCAAGCGAAATATGGATCTTCACGAAAGAAGAATGGGTAGGAAACGCGGGGCGGTGTGAAATTTTATTGCTATTTTTAAATTTTGCTGCCATACGGTAGCAAAGCTTCATTGAAAAGTTTCTCACATAGACTTGGAAAAAAACGGGACTAGTAATATGATAGAGTAGAGCATTTTTTGTCGTCGACCTGCAATAGCGTAAAAAAGCCGGGGGATCGACGACAAACATGTTTTGTGGGAATTCAGTGTTAATAAGGGATTTGCGGCTTGGGTCGGGAAACCATGGTAATTAATTTTGCGCTGTGGCTTTGTAAAAATGGCTGTATTGCTGGGTTTTTATGGGTTTGTATCGTACCTATAAGGAATTGAAACCGTCCTTCTGCCTGTAATAATTTCGATACTGGAGGGGTTTGTATCGTACCTATAAGGAATTGAAACCGAATCATTTTACGCAGCACACGAAAGGGTATTTGGATGTTTGTATCGTACCTATAAGGAATTGAAACTCAGTTAGACCCATTCTTCTCGCTGCCCTGCACACGTTGTTTGTATCGTACCTATAAGGAATTGAAACCAATAAAATATAGCCTAACCAATTAATGGTAAAAAAGGTTTGTATCGTACCTATAAGGAATTGAAACACGGGTGACTGATTTATAATTGTATAAAACATCGTAGTTTGTATCGTACCTATAAGGAATTGAAACATATGTGTGTACGTCGCTTTCCAGAGTTGTTGGACCTGTTTGTATCGTACCTATAAGGAATTGAAACTTTTGAGCATGAGCGGAATTTCAAAGCCTCTCTTAAGGTTTGTATCGTACCTATAAGGAATTGAAACCCAAATCAGTCATACCTAGCGTTGGCAAAATTACTCAGTTTGTATCGTACCTATAAGGAATTGAAACTCTGAAACTCGCTTCCGAATATGGCCAGAGTAGCGGCAGTTTGTATCGTACCTATAAGGAATTGAAACTCGGTGGTTCAGCGCGGTGACCATGTTGATGATCGAAGTTTGTATCGTACCTATAAGGAATTGAAACCTGTTAAAAGCCCGGGAGTCATAAACAATATTGCCTCGTTTGTATCGTACCTATAAGGAATTGAAACCCCGCCGTGCTGGACCCGAGAATCAGCGGCTTGCCGGTTTGTATCGTACCTATAAGGAATTGAAACTTGCTTTCCAGAACGGTTTTAGCGCTCTCTGTAAGCTGTTTGTATCGTACCTATAAGGAATTGAAACTATCAGGTTATAATAGTGGTACTTTGAAAGTTTCTCAGTTTGTATCGTACCTATAAGGAATTGAAACTTTAGCTGGCACAAAACGATACTATATTACAAAGACAGTTTGTATCGTACCTATAAGGAATTGAAACTCGAGCGCGTCATTTATTTTATGGAGATATCAATAAGTTTGTATCGTACCTATAAGGAATTGAAACGAAGGCCGCTTGTTGAAGAACACCGCTCCACTGCCGTTTGTATCGTACCTATAAGGAATTGAAACTTTTCAGTGCGGGTTGCAGGTTCAGGAATCGCAATTGGGTTTGTATCGTACCTATAAGGAATTGAAACCACTCAACAATCCAATGGGCCTGATCCCGGATCGTTTTCTGTTTGTATCGTACCTATAAGGAATTGAAACCTCGATGCTACTCCATTTAGGAGACAAATGATCATGTTTGTATCGTACCTATAAGGAATTGAAACTGCTGCGGCAGCATCATGCGACTACTTTCCCAAAGTCGTTTGTATCGTACCTATAAGGAATTGAAACTGAGTGCCGTTCGCTTGAGTCCATCCCGGACACGCTGGTTAGTATCGTACCTATAAGGAATTAATCCCGTCCCTGGAATCCCCATCCGCCAGCCCCATCAATCGTTTGTATCGTACCTATAAGGAATTAATCCATATGGTACTTGGCATTTCTGGCAATAATGGAGGAATAAAATGTGAACAGAAAAAAATGGGTGATTGTAGCTGCCAGTGCAGTATTGGGATTGGTGTTATTTGCTGTTGTAAATAATACGTTTGCTTCGTCAGATGCGTCCGCGAATAAGTATGAACTGATGTCAACATCAACTCACGATAGTGAAAAAATTAAAGAGTTTGGAATGACTTTCAAGGAGGCAATAGTCAAACCTAAGCAGGATGCCAGCCAAGCGGTTAGTTCTGCAAAAGAGCACGCACCAGAATATGCAAAAGAAGCAAAGAAAATTGAAGTGGAATACCATTTGATTACCAATCCCGATTTCAAACTTTTTACTAAAGAAGCTGCTGAAAGCAACCCCAAGTTAGAGAAAGACGGTTATTTATTGGATACACCTTGTTATGTTGTGACCTTTAAAGGAATCAGTAAGCCAGCCAAGTCTTACATAAAAGATCAAACTCCCAAAACTTTCACTGAGTATAGCGTTGTAGTCGATGCAAATACAAATCAAGTATTATATGGTTTTTCATATAGGTAGAAAGTTTGTAGTGAGCGGGGGCGTAGAAACTTCGCTTTTTTTGTTTTGATAAGCTCCCTGTTTTATCAATTCTGTTGTGGGTAGAAGAATCGTAACAACGAGTTTTAGTGCTTTTTGTAGTAAGTCAAAGATGTTTTCGTTGAACCCAATCGCACTGTACATAACAAGGCTCAATTTTTTCAGTGAATCGTACATACGTAACAACGATGAAATCAGGAAGTTGTCTTGTAACTTGAAAGATTTTGGGTGAGATGGATAATGTGGAAGTATTTGTGAAATGCATGCTGGAGTTGCCCTAGTGGGAATCTAAAAAAGGTACCGCCGCGCTTGCTCAAAAGCTTCGATGAAAAAGACCGCCTTAGGGGCTTGGAAAAAAGCGGGGCTAGTAATATGATAGAGGTAGCCAGAGTATTTTTTGTCGTCGACCTACAATAGTGCAAAAAAGCCGGGGGATCGACGACAAACATATTTTGTAAAACTCTCAGTGTTATAAGGGATTTGCGGCTTGGACCGCGAGGCCAGCCGAGTTTACTTTATCATGTGGCATTACAAAAAGTGGCTGTTCTGCTGGGTTTTTATGGGTTTATATCGTACCTATGAGGAATTGAAACATGAATAATTTAGAGCGCCTTTAAAAGTAGTTTTTACCGTTTATATCGTACCTATGAGGAATTGAAACCCACATTTCCCGGTGGACACGGCAGCGGATATTGCGGGTTTATATCGTACCTATGAGGAATTGAAACCTTGGAATCCTACTATCGGTGATGGAATTTCTAGCCGTTTATATCGTACCTATGAGGAATTGAAACATGACGTGTCATATTCGCCTAGATTGTCGGCTCCTGTTTATATCGTACCTATGAGGAATTGAAACTTCGTAGATCGTTTTCCCATTCCTCAAAGGATGAGGAAGTTTATATCGTACCTATGAGGAATTGAAACTTTTGAACGAGAATGGCCTATCTGATCTATCCAATTACGTTTATATCGTACCTATGAGGAATTGAAACCAAAAAGGATGACCCAAAAGGGAAATACAAGGCAGGAGGTTTATATCGTACCTATGAGGAATTGAAACTAGGTACCGGTATTCACGGCAATGTCTGTGGCCGCAGTTTATATCGTACCTATGAGGAATTGAAACTTGGCTCTCGCGCGACGCCCGCAGCCGTTCAAGTGGTTTATATCGTACCTATGAGGAATTGAAACGTATTGTCCATGCCGAGTGAGTACGTACCATTCAGTTTATATCGTACCTATGAGGAATTGAAACCCTCGTGAATATTCTGAAGATGATATCTATGAAGAGGTTTATATCGTACCTATGAGGAATTGAAACGTAGATAATTGCTCAAATTCCCTACATCCCTGACCCGGTTTATATCGTACCTATGAGGAATTGAAACCTTTTGTTCCAGAAGCTCGTATCCCCGATATTCTGGTTTATATCGTACCTATGAGGAATTGAAACATGCCCTCCTAAAATAAGTACCGAAAATATTCAGTTAGTTTATATCGTACCTATGAGGAATTGAAACATCGTATCGATAAGCGCGGAGCCTATTTTCACACTACGTTTATATCGTACCTATGAGGAATTGAAACACCGGATTGGAATATTCTTTCAATTGCTAGACTGTGTTTATATCGTACCTATGAGGAATTGAAACTTGGTATCGAGCTTCTTTTTCTTTCTCCTTTTTTTGGGTTTATATCGTACCTATGAGGAATTGAAACACGCCCATGTTACGAATGATCGGGTTTATGGCCTTTGGTTTATATCGTACCTATGAGGAATTGAAACTGTGATATGATTCATCCGACGTTCCCCGGCACTTCGTTTATATCGTACCTATGAGGAATTGAAACTTAGCGATTATAGGCATGTTCAAATAGGGGAGGGAGGTTTATATCGTACCTATGAGGAATTGAAACACATCATAAACAGTACGTTTTGCTCGGTCCTCAGCTTGTTTATATCGTACCTATGAGGAATTGAAACTCAATCGACTTGCTGCTTTGGAAAGTGCACTTCCTGGTTTATATCGTACCTATGAGGAATTGAAACTACATATGTCCCCCGGCCGTCGGGCCTCTCCCCCCGGTTTGTATCGTGAGGAATTGAAACTCAGGATGGTACTCCGATCGCGGAGAACATGGCCTTCGTTTGTATCGTACCTATGAGGAATTGAAACTTTCGATGAGCACTCAGGTTTCCGGCATCCTGGATACGTTTGTATCGTACCTATGAGGAATTGAAACAAAATCGAAACGTCATACCTTTGTGAGTGGGATTTTAGGGTTAAAAAAACTGAAAGACGAGATGGTGATTGTGATGAGTATGAACCGGGAGAGTTCCGATTCACTGCAATTGGATATCGCAATGCTTGTGGAGGATACTGATCTCATTCGACAAGTTGGACAGAGCCGTGATGATCATGAGCGTGGACGTATATACGCAAAAAAAACGGGACTTGATTATTTACGTACCAAGATCAAGGATTCTGAGCAGGGACAAAACTTATAGTGTTATTGGACCTAAACGGTTTTGGATTAGCTTATGAAATTTATTTATGAGAAGGAGAATGGAGAGGGTGAATGATAAGCGCCCCAAATGGATGATTGAACGACGGTCGAAGGGAAAGAGACGCTGACACGCTTCTGCTAAGAGGCATTTGCAAGGTAATTAAAAGGTAGTTAATGAAGAGGGTTTCTATCGTACCTATAAGGAATTGAAATTTCCAAATCGAAATGGATCAAAAGAAATTTGACGAGGACGTTTCTATCGTACCTATAAGGAATTGAAATCTTTCAAATTTGTCCAGCAGCGCCTTGATCGCCTTCGTTTATATCGTACCTATAAGGAATTGAAATATCTCCAGCTCATTCATGGAAGCCTTTTGGTATGTAAGTTTATATCGTACCTATAAGGAATTGAAACTCTCGCATGATGAGATGGGTATGCGTAATCGCGAGCTCGTTTGTACCGTACCTATAAGGAATTGAAACTCGGTGAGATCGTCGATACCTTTCCCAAGTGACTTGTCCGTTTGCATCGTACCTATAAGGAATTGAAATCACTCCGTTCATGTACGGAGGGAGCACGTTAGCGCGTGCTTATATCGTACCTATAAGGAATTGAAACTCAATTAGATATGTCTTTCTCGTGTGAGTAACCCCGCTTCTGTCCTACCTATAAGGAAACAATCCCCAAAAAATCGGCCCTGCGGCCCGCCGCGTATTTGTCATTGACGCTCGTTTTATTTCCATATAAGATGAATTTAAACGTTTCAACGAGGCTCGAGGCGAGTAGCAGGGCCTTTTTATTTTGGTTGTTTGACCTTTTTTGGATGGATCGAAGGAGTGACGAGGATGTCGCATTATGAGCAGCGAAGAAAAGAGATTATAAGCCGAGTGGCGAAAAAAGCATACGAGCTCCCTGTTTTGGACAGCGGGTTGTGGTTTCATCGTGACGTCCGCGACAATTTTTATTATGCTTCGTATTTGTTTGCGGCGGCTGTGGATGCGGGAGTTCCGGCTGTTTTTGAGCGGGATGCCGCGAAGGCGAAGGCGGGCCGCGTTTTGTTGGAGGTTCTGCAGCTGCAGGACCGGGATCCGCTCAGTGAGACTTACGGGCACTGGCCGCTCAATCTTGATCCTGTTCCCCGGGAAGCGGGAATGAATTCTCTTCCGGTCGAGCTGATGGGCAGTTTGCTCGTTTATTTTTACAAACGGTACGGCCCGGAGCTGCCGCAAGCTTTGCGGACCCAATTGGAGCAGGCTTTGGAGCATGTTTACCGCAGTCATTTTTACCGGAAGCCGCTTGAGCATTATCATCATCATGAGGCGAAGTATACGGCGGCGAAGCTTATTTTTGGCCAGTTGTACGGGGATCGGGAGCTGCTTGAGGATGGTTTCCGCAGTTTGCAGGCGACTTTGGAGCGCATTACGGGCATGGGGATGTCTGAGTACGGCTGTCTTCCCTGGTTTTGGCATTGGGTGCAGGCGTTTACATGTGCGTGGGAGCTAGCCGAAGACGCTGAGATCAAAAAGCAGCTGGCAGCTATGCTCGATTATTTATGGCATGTCCGGTCGCTCTATTACTTGCGGGGGGCCTGGGTCGGGCCGCATTCCCGGGGGCTCGCTCACGATATTCCGCAGGACCGGAACGTGCTGATGGATTATGTGCAGTTTGGGGATTTTGAGCTTCCGGAGGATATGCCGCGGACGGAGTATGCGGGATTTCTTTTTTACGAGGCGCCTTTGCAGGCCCGCAGTACAGCTTTGCAGCGCGGCAATCCGGTCGAAGTGAAGCAAGTCGTTCCCCGTCCGGCGGCAGTTGGCGGAAATCCGCTGCACAGTTACGTATATATAACGGAGCATTACGCGGTGGGCGGCATGTGGGAACGGGCCGAGGAGTTCGATAATGAACAGCATCGCTGGGATGCCGCGTTTCCTTTGCAGGCTGTGGAAGGCGTCAACCGTGCCTATTTTTTCCTTGCGGGCGATGCCGATTCTGCGGAAAGTTTGCGGCACCAAAGCGGGCATACGGAAGTGCTGTTCCATCAAAATACGGCGGCCGTCCTATACACCGTCCCCGATGGCCAAACCGGCCAAGTTATTGGCTGTTTGCCGAAAGGAGAATGGCTGCATGCGGCGAATTCGTTATATGGATTGTGCGGAAATGTGTATCTGGCCGTACATGTCCGGCAGCCCTTCGACAGAATCGAGTCGGCGGACCGCTGGACGGTCACAAGTTCGGCCGGAGCGAACGGGGTCGTGCTGGAGTGTGTGGACGCAGTCGAAGCCAAAAGCCTGGGCATTATGGATGTGACTCATTTTGCTGAAGCGACGGGCAGGAACAAGCCGGATTTTGCTCATGCCGGGCTGGACGGTGCGTTTGCCGGCAATTCGGTCACGTACGTGACGATGAGGGGAGACCGTCTGGAGCTTGCGGTCGGCGCCGATTCGCAAATAACGAGACGGGTCAACGGGGGATTTGTAGATTTTACGGATTATACGGTTATGTGAAGTTGAACAACGATCCAGGAAAAGGGGAAGAATATGCCAGTTTTTGATCTGCCTGTAGAAAAACTATTCACCTATGAAGGACGCAATCCGCGGCCTGACGATTTCGATGCTTACTGGGACAGGGCGATTGCCGAAATGAAAGCGGTTGATCCGCAGGTTGAATTGCGCCCCAGCGAGTTTCAAACTCCTTTTGCAGATTGTTTCGAATTGTACTTCACGGGTGTAAGAGGGGCGCGGGTTCATGCCAAATATATTCGGCCCAAGTTTGCGGAGTCCCCGCATCCGGCTATTTTGCAATTCCACGGATATTGGGGCTCTTCAGGCGATTGGACGGAAAAGCTGGCGTACGCTGCGCTCGGGTTCTCCGTATTCGCTTTGGACTGCCGCGGACAGGGCGGGATTTCGGAGGATGCGGGCGGCGTGAAGGGCACGACGATCAGCGGGCATATTATCCGTGGAATTGACGATTCGTCTGACGATATGCTGTTCCGTCATATTTTTCTTGATACGGCGCAGCTCGCCGGAATCGCGATGGGGATGCCGGAGGTCGATCCGGATCGCGTAGGCGCCAGAGGCGGCTCGCAGGGCGGCGCGCTTACGATCGCTTGCGCGGCGCTGGAACCCCGCATTAAGCGGTTGACGCCGGTGTACCCTTTTCTCAGCGATTACCAGCGGGTGTGGGAAATGGATCTGGCCAAGGATGCGTATGCCGAGCTGAAGGATTACTTCCGCAGGCATGATCCGCAGCATAAGCGCGAGAATGAGATTTTTGCCGAGCTCGGCTATATCGATATTCAGCATCTCGCGAGCCGCATTCAGGGAGAGGTGCTTATGGGCGTCGGTCTCAGCGACACGGTCTGCCCGCCTTCCACGCAGTTTGCGGCTTACAACAAAATAAAAGCGCCGAAGCAAATTGAGCTGTTCCCGGATTTTGGGCATGAGCATTTGCCGGGTTTTAACGATTTGGCGTTTGAATTTATGCAAAAGCTGTAAGCCGGAGGCAAATTCGCCATGAATGCGATTCAAAAAAGAATAGACGAACTCTATAGTTACGTGCCCGATAGGCAGCTCGCTCCTGCGGATTTGGCCGATTTTTGGGAGCGAACGTTGTCCGGCGAAACGGCTCGGGTGCCGTATACGCGAACGGTTGTCCGAACCCCGATGCAGGACGTGGAGGCGTATAAGGTCATTTACGAAGGCGATGCGCATACGCCGATTCATGCCTGGCATCTTGTTCCGTCGAAGGCGCTCGCCGAGCCGGCCCCCTGCTTGGTTATGTTCCACGGATACGGCGGATCGAAAGGCGAGCCCGAGGACTATGCGGCCTGGGTGCTGATGGGCTTCGCGGTGTTTGCCGTCGATGTGCGCGGGCAGAGCGGGGAAACCGGGAATGCACTGGCCAATACATACGGCATGGCAAAAGGGTGGATCACGCAGGGGATTATGGACCCGCATACCTGCTATTACAAAGCGCTGGCTATCGACGGAATCCGCGCAGTGCGCTGCGCCCGGGAGCAGCCCGGCGTCGATCCGGCCAGGATCATCGCGATGGGCGTCAGCCAGGGCGGCGGTCTGGCTTTGCTGACGGCTGCGCTGGAGCCGGGCGTCCATATGGCGGTTGCCGACATACCGAACATGTGCCGCTTCGATTTCGGGCTGCTCAACTCCACAGGATCGCTTACCGAAGCCGCCCAATTCGTCAGCCATAACCCGGAGCGGCTCGCGCCCGTGCTGGCGACGCTCAGCTATTTCGACATCGTTCATCTTGCCGACCGGATCACTGTTCCCGTATGGATGTCCGTCGGATTAAAAGATACCGTCTGCATGCCGGAAACGGTATTCGCCGCCTACAACGCGCTGGCCTCGGCCCACAAGCATTTGCATATCAATCCGTTTCTCGGGCATGAGCTGCCGCGCGGCCATATTCGCCTTGTATATGATTTTTTCCAAAGATCCCGCTGCTGAAGCGGGTTCTTTTTTTTCAGTAACCTTTCAGGGAACATTCAAGGGAGATTAAGCTGCAGTTTCTTTATTGTTCATAAAAGAGGATTATTATTGCAGTTGTAACAGAAAATGAAACAGTGGATTAGAAAGGCGGAGAGTATCATGAAAGCAACAAACAACCATAACGGACTGACTAAGGACGCGAAAAAGAAACGGAAGCAAATCATCGGCTCACTGTTGCTTATAACGGCTTTGCTGAGCGGCTGCTCGACGGCGCAAACGGCGAACTCCGGCTCGGCCCAAGAGGCGGGCGGCAATCAATCGCAGGCTCAATCGACGCAAGCCCCATCGTCTACGCAGACGCCGGATCAGACAGCGCAAAATCAGGTATCGCAAGGCCAGACGCAGAATGCGGCGAAATCGGGCGCGAATCAAAAAGATTTTCAAATGATGAGGACGTTCCGTTCCCTGATCATGATGGATAAGGCGGATGGATTGACCATCACCAAAGATCAGGCGGTGCAAATGATCCCCGTCGTGCAGGAGAGTATTTCGAGCGGCGAATTAACGTCGGATAACAAAACGAAACTGCTCAGCGGGCTTACCGATGCCCAGAAAAAATATTTGGATGACGCCGCTGCAAAAGAGCCTATGAGACAAGGCGGCAATGGAGGGGGAAGCGGAAACGATGGCAAGGGCGGCTCCGGTACGCGTCCTTCATCTGCTCCGGACGCTGCAGGTTCTGCTGCAGGCTCACCTCCTGCTTCGCCTCCGGTTGCGCCATCCGGAGATCAAAAGCCAATGGACGGCGGCGGTCAAATGCCTCAAGGCCAAGGCGGACCGGGAGGAGCAGGCGGCGGCCAAGGCATGCAGCAATCCGGTCAGCAATTACTCGAACTGCTGCAATCGAAAACAAAGTAACCGACGCGATTCCAGCAAAACGAATCGCGTTCCCGAGGAGACCAAACGGTCTCCTTTTTAGGTACGCCCGGCTAATGAGGCGCAGCCGGTCGACCGCCGCCATGAGCTTGCGGTGCGCGTATGTATGAGGTGAGGGACTGCATGACTAGTCGGCTGCTTGGCTCGCACGACCCCGTCCTCCGACGGCCGTCTGCACTCACATGCGAAAGCCTCTCATGCCGCTGGGCGGCACCCATGAAGCCGAAATTAGTACATCGCTAGTTATTTTAAGGTTGGTGCAGGCTGTCGAGAAAAACGTACATGATTGGAGAGGCACATCCTTATTAACGTGTAGAAAACTTGTAACTATCAGATGGTTGATAGAGTGACGGGATAGAGGAACCGGAGGGGGACACCTCTCCTGTACGGGATGAGTAGCTGAAATAGGTGACACCTCTCCTGTACGGGATGAGTAGCTGAAGTAAGTGACACCTCTCCTGTACGGGATGCGTATAGCTGAAGTAGGCGACCCCCCACCTGTTCGAGATAAGTAGCTGAAGTAGTTGACATCTCTCCTGTACGGGATGCGTATAGCTGAAGTAGGCGACCCCTCACCTGTACGGGATGAGTAGCTGGAAGTAGGTGACACCTCACCTGTACGGGATGAGTAGCTGAAATAGTCATGCCTCTCCTCGCAGCTGTCTCCTGACGAGTTACTGTGTTGAAGTGGGGGACACAAGGCGACTTGGCAGGGAAGAAACCTGCGAAAGTGCAGGCTTTTTCTGTAAAAATGGTTCATTTTGGCGAAAAGCCTGCGATTGTGCAGGAATTTTCGAAGAAATTGAGCCAGAGCCCATGTTCGCGGCGAAAAGCCTGCACAATTGCAGGAATATTGCGCAGCCGGCGTATCAACCGAGGAAAGCCTGCACTTTTGCAGGTTTTCTTCGCGCAACAAGGCAAATTGCGCGCCAGGCTCAGGCAAGTGGGTTTCCGGGCAGCTTGCAAAAGTGCAGCATTCTTGACGGAAGCGGCCGGTTCAGAGAGAAGGTCTGCACAATTGCAGGAATATTGCGCAGCCAGCGTATCAACCGAGCAAACCCTGCATTTTTGTTTTTGCAGGTTTTCTTCGCGCAACCGGGCAAATTGTACGCCAGGTTCCGGCATGTGGGTTTCTAAGCAGCCTGCGCAATTGCAGGAATGTCCCCCCGGACGCGAGCATCCGGGAGCGGCTTTCTGCGCGGGGGCCCGTGCCGCACCGCGCGCAGCTCCCGGCGCGCGGTGTTTTCGCTGCATGACGGCGGTCGGTCGCAAGCAAGCGACCGCGCCGTTCGGCTCATTCGTCGGAGTGGCGCTCGCTTTTGGAGTCGTTGAGCCGGTCGAGCACTAATTGCACCGCGATGGCGTCGTCCAAATAGCCCAGAGGAAAGACGTAGTCCGGGATAATGTCGGCCGACAAAACGAAATAAAGCAAGGCGCTGCCGACGATAGCGCGCTTTTCCGGCAAAGTCTCTTCCTCGCAAAAGAGGCGGTACATCTGCTTCAGCTCGTCGATGAACGGTCCGGCGCCGTTGACGCTTGCAACCTTTTCGGGGAAATCTTCGACGATGATTTGTTTTCCTTCCTCCGTCAGGGCATATTTCTCATATTTGCTCAGCTCTTTGCGGACGAGCTCTTCAGTAAACTGGGTGTCGATTAAGTTGGACGACTGCAAAATTTTTTGAATATTGCTTACGGATGCAAAAATATCCGAATGTCGCTCGACCTGCGGGATGCCGATATCGAACCCGGCGGCTTGAAAAAGCTCTGCAGTCGGCACGCCGAGATGGAAAGCGAACGTTTCCAGATGGTCGAGCTTCGCCTTTTGTTTTCCGTTAATAATCCGCGAAATGGTGGCCGTATCGATCCCGGTCAGCGCGCTTAGCTTGCGCATGGAATAGGAACGCGCCTTCAGCAATGAGGTGAGTGTGCTGCCCAGAGACGGCTCCGGTCGTTCCAAATGGTTATCAGTCATCCGATATCCTCACTCCTTTTGAGCGATGTTGAAATAATCTCAACACATTTTGATTTGGAAAAGCACTTTTTTGCAGGTTGATCAATACGCTAACTGTAAACAGTGTTGAGGAGTGGAACGACTATGACAGCAGGGCTTTTGATCTTGGGTTTTGCGATTTCATCGAGTCTGGACAATTTGGGCGTCGGCATTTCTTACGGGGTTCGCGGTATCCGCATCCGGCATATGGCGAACACCGTTATAGCCGTCATTTGTTTTTTGTTCAGTATGACCGGAATTTTGGCCGGCCACTGGCTTTCCCGAATTCTTCCCGGGCTGCTGCCGGTTCTGGTTGGCGCATTTCTTATGATTATTATCGGAATTCGCATCATTTTGCTGGCGGTACCGCGTAAAGGGCAGCGCCTGTCCGAGGATTCCGATGAGGAAGTTTCCGGCGCAAGCTCGATACAAACGATTTTGAAAAATCCCGAAAAGGCGGACATCGATCGATCCGGCGAAATCGGCATCGGCGAGGCAGTGATTCTGGGGGTGGCGCTCTCCGCGAATGCCGTTACGAACGGATTGGGAGCAGGGCTGCTGGGCCTATCTCCGCTGGCTATTTCCATAACGGCCGCAATCGGCAGCTTCGTTACGGTCTGGTTCGGCGTCGCGCTTGGCCGAAAAGTGGCCGGGATTCGCATCGGCAAGTTCACCGTCGGCCAGTTCGGCACGATTTTGAGCGGATTCTTGCTGCTGCTGATTGCTTTCGGCTCCTTTTTCGGCTGATGCGCATAAGAGTGCCCGTATTTATTTATTGTACGTGAGCCCATGCCGGATATGACAGAAGTGCCGCCGAATCTCCGGATTTTCCAAGTGAATATTGACAACGCCAAGTATCGATAGTAATATCCAAGTGTGGTGCATAATGCTCTAATGATAGCTGCCCGGAGCTCTCTCTTTTCAGGGAGAGCTTTTTTGTGTTTATATAGTCCATTTATCGGGTTTGGAGGAGACAGTGATGGAAGCCGTATACCGAAACGAAGTGCTTATCGTTGAAGACGATGACCATATCCGGCGTTTTGTGGCGATTCATTTGGACAGATCCGGGTTTCAGGTCGCCGAAGCCGCATCGGGAGAAATGGCTATGAGAAGCCTTGCCGCAAGCCGGCCCGACGTCGTCGTGCTGGACATCATGCTGCCGGATACGGACGGTTTTGAATTTTGCAAAAAACTAAGAGAAATCGACCCGGACATCGCTATCGTTTTTTTGACTGCAAGGACACAGGATTTGGACAAGATCAAAGGTCTTGAGCTGGGGGCCGACGATTACGTCGTCAAACCTTTTAATCCGCTGGAGCTAGCAGCAAGAATCAAAACGGTATTGCGCCGCACCCGAAAATCGGCGGGACCGCCGCATAGAAAAATACTCCAATCAGGCTCAATCCGGCTTGATCTGGATGCCAACAAGTTATTCAAAGACGGTTGTCCCATTGAAGCGACACCGAAGGAATTTCAAATGCTCAAAGCATTTTTGCAAAACCCCGATAAAGCATTGTCCAGAAATGAGCTGTTGAACCTGATTTGGGGGGAAGATTTTGTGGGCGATACGAAAACCGTCGATGTCCACGTCCGAAAGCTCAGGGAAAAAATTGAAGACGATTGCTCCAGCCCCCGGCTGATCGAAACGGTGTGGGGGCTCGGGTACAGGTGGCGAAAGGAGGTTTGAACGGTTGGGCATCCAAAAAAGGCTTGTAGGCAGTTACCTCGCCGTCATTTTGATTACAGTTGCAATTCTGGAATTTTTTCTGATTGCTTTGGTCAATTATTACTATTATCACAATGTGGAACGCATCCTGTCAAAGCAAGCGGAACTGTCCGCTTCTTTTTTTCATCAATATTTTGCAGGCGAGGATTTAGCGCAGCAATCGGAAAGGCTGCTCAGCGGATTTGCCCACCATTCATCCGCTCAAGTCCAGATTATCGGTTCGTCCGGTCAACTGCTGCAAGACTCAACGGGACAACACATAGGCGAAAATATAATCGGGTACCCGGATGTGAAAGAAGCGTGCAGCGGAAAGGCAGGAACCTGGAGGGGATATGAGCCGTCCACGCATGAAGCGATACTAGCCGTATCGTACCCTTTGCAGACGAAGGATGCTACCGTAGGGGCGGTCAGGTTCGTGACCTCTTTAACCGAAACGGCGGAAGCGGTCAAGCAAATTTCCGCCGTCTTTATTTCCGTCGGTTTTATCGTCGTAGCCATTGTCGCCTTTCTGGGCATCCCCCTGTCGAGAACCATTACCGGCTCCATAACCGAGCTGAAGCTGGCGGCCGAACAAATGGCCGAAGGCGATTTTACCGTCCGGGCCCGCAAACGGTACCGGGACGAGCTGGGGACGCTGGCGGACACATTCAATTCGATGGCGGCAAAAATAGGGCAAAACGAGCAGCTCAAAAACGACTTCATTTCATCGGTATCGCATGAGCTTCGAACGCCGCTGACGTCCATCAAAGGCTGGGTCGTCATCTTGAATTCGACGCCAGGTGAAGACAGGAACATGCTTCAAGAAGGGCTCGAAATTATCGAGACGGAGACGGACAGGTTAACTCGGCTTGTCGACGAATTGCTTGATTTTTCCAAATTGGATAACGGACGAATTTTGCTGCACTGTACCCCGCTCCATATCCCGGAACTGCTGCGGCATTTAGGAAAACAGCTCGCCCCAAGAGCCGCCAGGCAGAGCATCTCGCTGGAAGTGCATGCCGACGATACGCTTCCGCTCATTCAAGCCGACGAAAATCGGTTGAAGCAAGTGCTGATCAACTTGTTGGACAACTCGCTGAAATTTACGGAGCCCGGCGGTGTCATTACAATGCGCGTTTCCTCAGCCCAGGAACAGATCGTCATTACTGTGGAAGATACGGGGGCAGGTATTGCGGAGCACGATTTGGCGAATGTTTTCCAAAAGTTTTACAAAGGAAACCGGCATGCTGCCGGAAGCGGTCTGGGATTATCGATTGCCGATCAGATCGTCCGATTGCATCGCGGGGAAATGAAAATAAGCAGCCGGCCGGGAATGGGAACGAAAGTCGACATTTATCTCCCAAAGTGAAAAGGAAAAATTTTAACTTTTTCATAACCTTTTATGTTCCGCAAAAATATAAAATAAAGTCGTACAATGACAGGCAGGGAGCCAAATAAGATGATGTTTAGCAGACGGATTTGTACATTGCTTGCTGCAGCTTCGCTGTTGTGGATCAGCGGATGCGGGATGCCTGCCGCTCCCGTGGATGTCATTCAATCCCCGGTCTCGGAAGCGAATGCCGCAAAAGACAGTTTCAGTGCGATGCTTCGAACCTTGCTGCCTGACGGAGCCCGGCTGTTAGCCTCGGAACACCCGAATGACCGCGAACGCGTTACATTCGGAGATGTGGACGGAGACGGGATCGATGAAGCTGTGGTCGTATACGAAGAGAACGTCGTTAACGACAAAATACTAAAGGCGGCGTTGTTGAAACAGCGCAATAATGAGTGGCGCATCGTCTGGGATACGAAAGGGTTCGGTTACGGCCTGGATTATGTCGGGTTTTCGGACGTTACGAAAGACGGACGACCCGAGATTATGCTCGGATGGTCCATGGGCGCAGGCGAGAATGGGCTTGATATTTATGAATGGAAAAACAATACATTGGAATTGTGGAGCAAGCAGCGGTATCAGGGAAAGTTGCAATTGGATAAAATCCCCGGAAACATGTGACATATGCCCGGTGAATTAGGGGGTTTGCGAATTGAAAGGCACATTGCGGGGGCGTCCGGATTTTCTGCTTCTATTTTCAACCGTCGTGCTGGTCGGCTTCGGTCTTGTTATGATATTCAGCGCCAGTTCGCCCAAAGCTGCCTTGATGCAAGAGAGCGCCTGGTACTACGCTTCGAAACAAGGTATTTTCGCCGCCGCAGGATTATTCATCATGCTTGTTTGTATGAGCCTTCCTTTTTCAATATGGAAAAAAGCCGGACCTTATATGCTGCTTGTTTCGTTGATCCTGCTTGTGCTCGTATTAATCGGGGGAACGAACATTAACGGCGCGAAAAGATGGTTCGTTATGGGAGGTCTTAATTTTCAACCGACTGAATTTACCAAATTGGCCGTCTGCGTGTACGTATCGGCTTTAATCAGCAGAAAGGGAGAGAAGGTCAAGTCGTTCATAAAAGGGCTGCTCCCCATACTCATTATGGTTAGTCTGGTTCTGATTCTTGTCATGAAGCAGCCTGATTTCGGCACCGCGCTAATTTTGGCTTCTATTGCAGGTACGATTATTGTGGCCGGCGGCATCGCATTGCGCCATCTTTTTGTGCTTGCTCTGGGGCTCGTGCCGGTCTTTGTTTACCTGGCCGGCAGCAAAAGCTATCGGCTGAAGCGGCTCAACTCTTTCTTAAATCCGTTCGATAACCAGTCCGATTCCGGGTATCAGCTCATTCAGTCGCTTTACGCTTTAGGTCATGGCGGGCTTACGGGAACGGGACTCGGGCTAAGCATCCAGAAGCAGTTCTATTTGCCGGAAGCGCACACGGATTTTATTTTTGCCGTTATCGGCGAGGAATTGGGGCTTGTCGGCACGACGCTGCTTTTGATCGTATTTTTTATTTTTTTCTGGCGCTGTTTTATTACCGCAGTTCAAAGCGACGATCCGTTTGGAATTTTGCTGGGTATAGGATTGGTAGCGATGATATTTATTCAATTTTGTCTCAATCTTGGGGCCGTTACAGGCAGTCTGCCGGTTACGGGCGTTCCGCTTCCCTTTATCAGCTATGGCGGCTCGTCCCTGATTTTGTGCATGGCAAGCGTCGGCATTTTGCTAAGCATATCCCGGGATAACAATCGAAGGCGAAGAGAAGCCGGCATGCATTCGCAGGTGACCGCAAGTTAAATACGGGTAAGAGGAGAGGAAGCATGGATTTTTTTCAAACCGTCATTTTTGCTATTATTCAAGGAATTACCGAACTGTTTCCGGTCAGCAGCGTAGCGCATGGAGTCTTGACCCCGTATGTGTTTCGCTGGAATCTGGATCCCGAATTTTTGAAGGAACATTTTTTGCCTTATGTCGTTATGCTGCATTTGGGAACGGCTGTGGCGCTGCTTCTCTTTTTCAGCCGTGACTGGATCCACATGCTGAAATCGTTATTTTCGGGAGGACCTTCCCGGTTCAAAAAGACTCTTTTGCTCGTCATCGTTGGAACGGTGCCTGCAGCCGTAATCGGCCTGCTGCTTGAAAAAACGTTGAGACACCTTTTCAGCAGCGTCACCAGTGCGGCGATTTTTCTTATCGTCAACGGCGTCCTGCTTTATCTCGGAGAGAAAATGTCGGGGAAGGGAAGCAAAGAGATCGAAGATTTGAGCGCAGGACAAGCCTTTGTGATCGGATTGTTCCAGTCGTTAGCGCTTGTTCCCGGTTTTTCGAGATCCGGGTCCAGTATGATTGCCGGCTTTTGGATGGGGCTCAAGCACGAGGCTTCCGCGCGTTTTTCGATGCTTTTGGCGACTCCGGTTATCGTTGGCGCAAGCATATTGGAAGTGCCGAAACTAAAGTCGGGCATGCACGGCCTGCTCGGAATGTCGATCATCGGCGGCATCCTGTCGGGGGTGTTTGCTCTGCTGGCCGTCTGGGCTCTAATGAAATGGGTTAAAAAACATGAAATTCAGGCGATGAGGCCATTTGCTTATTATTGCTGGATCGTGGGAGCAGTCATACTTGTAACGATCTATGCGTTTTGAATTGACTATACGAAGTTCGTCCAAATAAATGAAGCCGCCGGATGATTGAACATGATCCGGCGGCTTTTTCATGCGTGCTGCCGGCCATTCGCTCAAGCCTTCGGGGGGCGGGTCGAAGCGCGGATGAGCATTTCGGACGGAAGCATAATTTTTCGGTTCGCGAGGACGGATTCGTTCTCGATGCGCTCGATCAGCAGCTGCATGCCCATGGAGCCGAACTGATACGCCGGCTGCGATGCGACCGTCAGGAACGGATTGATCGCGTCCGCCCGGCCGAAGTCGTCGAAGCAGCAGACGGAGATGTCGTCCGGCACCCGGAAGCCGCGTTCCCGCAGCGACTTGATCGCGCCGACGGCGAGCAAATTGTTCGCCGCAAATATGGCGGTCGGCGGCGACGGCTGCCTGAGCAGGAAATCGAGCGCGCTTTCGTCCTGAAAATCGCGGTAATTGACATGGACGACGAGCGTCTCGTCCAGCGGAATGCCGTTTAAGGCGTGCGCCTCCTTATAACCGGCGTACCGCAGCCGGGCCGTGGACACGTCCGGCGAGCCGTTAATCAGGGCGATGCGGCGATGCCCCAGCGCGAGCAGGTGCTCGACCAGCTTTCTGGCGCCTTCCTTGCTGTCGCCGAGAACGATGTCCGCTTCGATGCCGGGCACCTCCCGGTCGAGAATGACGAAGGGGATGCGATGTTTTTGCAGCTGCCGCAAATGTTCAAGCGAGCGGTCTCCCGTGGGCGCAAACAGCACGCCGTCGACCCTTGTGGACAAAATCATGTCCACGTAATCTTTTTCTTTGGCGTAATCCTCGTCACTGTTGCCGAACAGCAGCTTGTAGCCCGACCGTTTGGCGGCATCCTCGGCCCCGCGGGCGATCGTCGTATAGAAGGGATTGGTAATATCCGTAATGAGCAGCGATAAAATTTTGGTCTTTTGCAAAACGAGGCTGCGCGCCATCGAATTCGGAATGTAGTTCAGCTCATCCATGACTTTGCGCACCCGTTTTCTCGTCGCTTCGCTAATTCTCCCGGAGTTATTGATAACTCTCGAAACCGTCATGGCGGATACGCCTGCTTTTTCCGCGATATCATAGATTGTAATCAAGTGCAGTCACCTTTCCGTCGCATACTATTCGTCTATTGTATAAAAGAAAACCATTGACAGCAAGCCGTTTCGCTGCTAATTTTGAGTTATCGGTAACATGAATGAATTGAGGAGGCGTCGAATATGTTAAAAGGTATACCTTCCATCCTTTCTCCCGAACTGCTCAAAGTGTTGATGGAGATGGGGCATGGAGACGAAATTGTGATCGCGGACGGGAATTTTCCCGCGGCCAGCCATGCGAAGCGGCTGCTGCGCTGCGACGGCCACGGAGTTCCCGAGCTGCTGGAGGCGATTCTCGCCTTGTTCCCGCTCGATACGTACAGCGAGTACCCGGTAGCGCTCATGCAGGTTGTTCCGGGCGACCAAGTGGAAACGCCGATCTGGGACGCGTACCGGGAGATCATCGGCAGGCACGCGCCGCCGGCTGTGGAGCAGGTGGAGCGCTTCGCGTTCTATGAGCGGGCGAAGCAGGCGTATGCGATTGCGGCTACAAGCGAAAGCGCTTTATATGCGAACATTATTTTGAGAAAAGGCGTTATTTCCGATTGATTAGGATTATCGGTAACTCTAAAGGAGGCTGCAAGTATGGCACATGCAAACCCGGATTACAGATGGAGGCAAGGTTTTCCGAAAATCGGCATCAGGCCGACGATTGACGGCAGAAGAAAAGGGGTGCGCGAATCGCTGGAGGCTCAGACGATGAATATGGCGAAAGCGGTTGCAGCGCTGCTCGGCGAGACGCTGAAATATCCGAACGGCGAGCCTGTGGAATGCGTCATCGCCGATACGTGCATCGGCGGCGTCGCCGAGGCTGCGGCGGCAGCGGAGAAGTTCGCCAGGAGCGGAGTCGGCGTGTCCATCACCGTGACGCCCTGCTGGTGCTACGGCACGGAGACGATGGACATGGACCCGTCGACGCCGAAAGCGATCTGGGGCTTCAACGGCACCGAGCGCCCGGGCGCGGTTTATTTGGCCGCGGTGCTGTCCGGCCATGCGCAGAAAGGCATTCCCGCGTTCGGCATCTATGGCGAGGACGTGCAGGACGCCGGCACGACGGATATTCCGCAGGACGTGCGGGAAAAGCTGATCCGATTTGCCAGGGCGGGCCTTGCGGCCGCGTACATGAAGGGCAAATCGTATTTGTCCGTCGGCTCCGTATCGATGGGCATCGCCGGCTCCATCGTGAACGAGGAGCTGTTCCAGAATTATCTCGGCATGCGCAACGAATATGTCGATATGTCGGAGCTCGTGCGCCGCATCGATGAAGAGATTTTCGACCCGCAGGAGTATGAGCTTGCGCTGAGCTGGGTCAAAGAAAACTGCAAGGAAGGCCCGGACAACAACCCGCCCGAAATTCGCACGACCCGCGAGAAAAAAGACCGCGACTGGGAAACCATCGTGAAAATGACGCTGATCGTCCGCGACCTGATGGCCGGCAATCCGAAGCTGGCGGGGCTTGGGTTCGGCGAAGAGGCGCTCGGACATAACGCGATTTTGTCCGGCTTCCAAGGCCAGCGCCAGTGGACCGACCACTTCCCGAACGGCGACTTTCTCGAAGCGGTGCTGAACACGTCGTTTGACTGGAACGGCAAGCGCGCGCCTTATTTGGTCGCGACGGAAAATGACAGCCTGAACGGCGTGGCGATGCTGTTCGGCCATTTGCTGACGAACACGGCGCAAATTTTCGCCGACGTCAGAACGTACTGGAGTCCCGACGCGGTGAAGCGCGTGACCGGGCATACGCTGACGGGCGCCGCGAAGGACGGCATCCTGCATTTGATCAACTCCGGCCCTGCCGCGCTGGACGGAACGGGCGAGCAGTCGCGGGACGGCAAGCCGGCGATGAAGCCTTACTGGGAAATTACCGACGAGGAAACGGAGCGCTGCCTGCAAGCTACGTCGTGGCGGCCTGCGGCCGTCGAATATTTCCGCGGCGGCGGCTACTCGACGGATTTCCTGACCCGCGGGGGCATGCCTGTGACGATGTCCCGGATCAATCTGGTCAAGGGACTCGGGCCGGTGCTTCAACTGGCGGAAGGCTATACGGTCGAACTGCCGGAGGACGTGCACGACACGCTCGACCTGCGCACCGATTCGACGTGGCCGACGACGTGGTTTGCGCCGATTTTGACCGGCAGCGGCTCGTTCACGGATGTGTACTCGGTGATGGACAACTGGGGCTCGAACCATGGAGCGATCAGCTTCGGGCATATCGGCGCCGATCTGATCACGCTGGCCGCCATTTTGCGCATTCCCGTCTCGATGCACAATGTGGCCGAGAAGCGCATTTTCCGCCCGCGCGTATGGAGCAGCTTCGGCACGCTTGACAAGGAAAGCGCCGATTTCCGGGCTTGCAGCACATTCGGGCCGCTGTACAAATAACGAGGTGAGCTTCGATGGGGAACCAAAGCTTGAATATGCTGGCCGTCGATTTCGGCGCCGGCAGCGGCAGGACGATTTTGGGGCGGTGGGACGGCGCGAAGCTGAGCGTCGAAGACATTCACCGCTTCGCTAATGAGCCGGTACAGCTCGGGGGCAGCCTGTACTGGGATTTTCTCCGGCTTTTTCACGAATGTAAAAAAGGGATTCATGCTTTCAAGCAGCACGCCTCCGGCAGTCCGGCGTCGATCGCCGTAGATACGTGGGGTGTCGATTACGGGTTCGTGGACGGCAAGGGCAGGTTGTTTGGGAACCCTTACCATTACAGGGATGCGCGCAATCAACGGGCGATGGAGGAGCTGCTGCCCGTCCTGCCCGCTGCGGAGCTTTACCGGCGAACAGGCATTCAGCCGTTATCATTTATTACGATTTTTCAGCTGTACGCCTGGTCGAAGGAGCGCTCGCCCGCTGCCCGGGAGGATGGCGTCAAGCTGCTGCTCATGCCGGATTTGTTCCGCTTTTTTTTATCCGGCGAGCGTTCTGCGGAGTACACGATCGCCAGCACGACCGGGCTGCTGGACCCCGTGCGCAGACAATGGGATGAAGAATTGCTGGGGCGGTTGGGGATTCCCGTCTCCCTGCTGGCGCACATCGTGATGCCGGGCACGCCCGAAGGAGCTTTGCGCAAGGAGATCGCCGAAGAATTGCAGCTGACGCCGTTCCCCGTCGTTGCGACCGCTTCCCACGATACGGCGTCGGCCGTCGTGTCGATTCCGTCGCTGCAGGACAGCTACGCTTTTATAAGCTGCGGCACCTGGTCGCTCATGGGCGTGGAAATCGACGAGCCGATTTTAACCGCGGACAGTTTGCGCCTCGGCTTCACCAACGAGGGCGGAGCGGAAGGGAAAATCCGCCTGCTCAAAAACATCATGGGCCTCTGGCTGCTGCAGGAATGCAGAAGGCAGTGGGAGCAGGAGGGCGAGCCGCTCACCTACGCCGAGATGCAGGAAATGGCGAAGCGGGAGCGCGGACGGCAAAGCTACGTCGACCCCGAGGACCCGGTATTTCTCGCCCCGGGCGGCATGTCGGACCGCATCCGCAGCTTTTGCGCGCAAACCGCGCAGACCGTGCCGCAAACGAAGCCCGAGCTGATCCGCTGCGTCGTCGAAAGCTTGGCCATGAAGTTCAGGCAGACGCTGGATGAACTCGAGCTGCTCACCGGCAGGAAGCCGACCTGCATTCATATCGTCGGCGGAGGCATTCAGAACCGCCTGCTTTGCCGGCTAACCGCCGATATTACCGGGAAAACGGTCATCGCGGGTCCGGTTGAAGCTACGGCCATCGGCAACGTCATGATGCAGGCCAAAGCGCACGGCGAGGTGCGCAGCCTGGAGGACATCCGGCAGGTCGTGCTGGATTCGTTTCCTCCGGAGACGTTTGTTCCGCAGCATCAGGATGAGTGGCAGGACGCTTACGAGACTTACAGGCGGGTTATCGAACAGAAAGCGCGAAGGAGCTGAGGCGACATGTCAGAGAGGAAGACGAGAGAAGAACTAACGAAATATGCGCGCAAAAGCGTGGCCAAAGGGCTGGTCGTCGGGCCGGGCGGCAACATCAGCGCAAGGTACGAGGATGTGATGTACCTCTCGCCCAGCGGCTTCGCGCTCGAAGATATCGAACCGGAGCAGTGGGTGCCGGTCAACATTGCGACAGGGGACATTTTGGACGCTTCGTTCCGCCCTTCTTCCGAGGTGCTGCTGCACCTGTTTTGCTACCGGGCGAACCCGGACATCCGGGCGATCGTGCACACGCATCCGGCTTACTGCATTGCCCTGACGCTCGTCGACAACGAGCTGCCGATGCTGTTTCCCGACCAGGCGGCGCTTGTAGGGGATGTCGCTTTTGTCCCCTACGTCGTGCCGACGACGGATAAGCTGGCGAATCTGGTGGCGGCCAAAGCCGACGCCTACTGCGCGATTTTGCTCAACAACCACGGGCTCGTGACAACGGGCAAAAACTTGCGCGAAGCGTACTACCGCACCGAGGTGATGGAAGAGAGCGCGAAGGTGTACCTGATCGCCAAATCGGTCGGTCAGCCGAGACGGTTGACGGAGGAAGAGTACAAGGAAATCCAGGGGCTGGAAAGCGAGGCGTACCGCGTTCAGCTTTTGCAAAATATGAAATAGCTGCGCTTGCGACATTCTGTGAGGGCTAGGGGAGGCTTCTGGGCGCGCGCCTCCCCCGGTTCAGGTCGTGGAGCTGCACAACTGGGCAGGAAGCAGCTTTCGCACCGCGCGCAGCTCCCAGCGCGCGGTGCGAAAGCTGAATGACGGCGGTCGGTCGACCACTTGCTAGGAAGAAAACCTGCGAAAGTGCAGGTTTTTCTTCTGGAATTGGCCCATTTTGGTGAAAAACATGCAAAAGTGCAGGAATTTTCGCTGAAAGTAAGTATAAGTCCATGCGTTCGCTGGAAAAGCCTGCACTTTTGCAGGAATTGTTCGTGGACAGTGATCAAGGCCGCAAATTCATGTATTTTTGCAGGTTTTCTGCGTACAGCCGGACAGTTTAAAGCTATTTCCTCTAACGTGGGGGTTATTCAACAGGCTGACTATCGCATATTTTCCACATATTCCCAATCGAAGGTTAGTGGTGGGGGGAATTGTAAATCGACTAAGTGAGAAATTGAATTAATCGCCTTTTCCGGGCGGTTTTTTGGTTTCAATTTACCGGGCCGGGCCGCCGATCCCAAAAGGTGCCCGGTTTTTTCGCATGCCCCGGCTTTTGCGCGTTCCGTTTACAGCCTCTCCGGTTATTGCCGCTGCCGGTAAAGCTTGGGCGATACGCCGGTGAACTTTTTGAACGCTTTCGAGAACGAGAACAGGTCGGGGTAGCCTACGGACTGCGCGATTTCCGTCAGCGTATAGGCGGTTTGCGCCAGCAGCAGCTTGGCTTCTTCCATTTTCAGCTGCTGGATGTAGCGGATCGGCGTGATGCCGAACGTTTTGGTGAACTGTTTGGTAAAATGCGTGCGCTCCACGCCGACGTACTCGGAGACGCGCTCGACCGTGATGCCTTCCGCGTAATGGATCTGCATGTATTCGAGCCCTTTTTGCACCCAGGACACCGGACGGCTGTCGCCGGCAGCGGCAGGGGAGGCGCGTCCGGCAAGTTCATCGAATACGCGCAGAAACTGAATAAGTCTTGCCATGTCCGAATGGCTGTGTTCCGGGCCGCTGACCAGACGGATAAATTCCCGCATCAGCTCGATCGCTTTCCCGGTGGACATGCCGGAAATGTGCGGCGATTGCGGTCTGAGCCCGGCGCGTTCCAGCAGATGAAGCGCTTGTTGGCCGTCGAAGGCGACAAAAATTTTGCGCAGCGGGTCGTCGGCATCGGTGAAATATTCGTGGGTCACTTGCGGGAACAAGCAAAACACATCGTTTTTGCCGAGCCGGTACGTTTGGTTGTTTTGAATGAACGTGCCCTGGCCGTCCAAGACGAAGATCAGATAATAGTAGGGAGTCGTCCTGGGCCCGATATGATAGTTCGGCTTGGCGATGTTGTGCCCGAGGCGGATCGGCCAGGCGGAGCCGGATTTTTCGAATTCGGAAGGCGTAAAAAAGTAGATTTCCAAATATTCATGATGATCCTCGCGCATTGGGACTCTCATGCGGCACACCTCTTTTTACCATGTTTTCTTTTTCGAATGAGAAACGATTATTTTGATTATACACGATGGAACCCACAAAATGACAAATAAAGAAGAACGCGAAATGACATTGACCTGTGAGGAATATCACTGCTATGATACAAATACGAATAAATCCCACTAAGTTTGTGGGGTATCGACCAGACAGCTGGAGAACCGGCAATGAGCGCTCATTGTCGTTTTTATCGACTTTATATCCAATTAAGTGCATAGGAATAATTAAAATAATCCATTCGACAGGAGAGCCTGAGATGAGCATTCATGACGATATTCAATTCGGCTGGTTTTTGCCGACGTCCGGAGACGGCCGGTACGTGGGTGTCGCCCCCGAGCGGGAAGCGACGATCGATTATTTGATTCAGGTAGCGCAAACGGCGGAACGGTCCGGCTTTGAGTTTGCTTTAATTCCGACGGGGGGCGCTTGTCTGGACGCCTGGGTGGTCGGCTCCGCCGTAATGAGCCATACGCGGACGCTGCGCCCGCTTGTCGCGGTGCGCCCGGGGCTCGTAGCGCCCGTGCTGGCGGCGCGCATGGCGGCGGCGCTGGATGTACTGTCCGGCGGCCGGGCGATGATCAACGTCGTCACCGGCAGCTCGGTGCAGGATCTGGAGGAGCTCGGCGATCCGCTGGCGCATGAACATGACGAGCGGTACGTCCGGGCCGGCGAGTATATGGAGGTCATGCGCCAGGCCTGGACGCATTCCGACGGTCTGGCGGCCTCGGAATTTGCGGAACACGGTGCGGACACCGGCGATGCCCGGGTTGCTCAGGCTCCTTTTCAAGGCAAGTACTACCGCTTTAACCGCCCCGTCAGTTCGCCGCAAACGGTGCAAAAGCCGCATCCGCCCTTTTACCTGGGAGGCAGCTCGCCGATTGCCAAAAGGGCGGCGGTCGAATACGCCGATACGTATCTCATGTGGGGGGAGCCGCACGATTGGATCGGAGAGCAGATCCGCGAAATCGAAGCGATCCGGGCCGCATACCGCGAGGAAAGCGGCATCGACAGACAGCTGCGCTACGGGCTTAGGGCGCAAGTGCTGATTCGCGACACCGAGGAGGAAGCGTGGGCGGCGGCGTGGGAGTCCATCAGCAAAGTGTCGCCGGAGGCGTCGCGCAAGGCGCAGGAGGCTTTCGCCCAAACCGATGCGACGAACCAGCGGAGGCAGAACGAGCTGCGCGAGCTTTCCAAGAACGAACGTTTCGTCGTCGGGCCGAATCTGTGGACGGGCTTGTCGCTCGTCCGCTCGGGCGGAGCCATTCTCATCGTCGGCACCGGCGAGCAGGTGGCTGACCGCTTGATTGAATACGCCGAGCTTGGCGTGTCCACGTTTATTTTGTCCGGCTACCCTCACCTGGAGGAAGCGGAAAACTTCGGCAGGGAAGTGCTGCCGGTATTCCGGGAAAAATGGCGGCAAAAAACCGCGCATCATACGTAAACCGATAACAATGACAAGATCAAGGGGGCATTATCCATGAAACATAGACAGTTTGGCACGACGATCGCTTCGCTTGTGCTTGCGGCCGCTTTAACGGCTTGCGGCAGCGCGGGCACATCGCAGTCATCCCCGGCTGCTGCGGGAGGCAGCGGTTCTCCCGGTCCGGCGGCCGCATCGGCGGCTCCTTCCGGCAAGCCGGTGACGATCAGCTTCATCCATTGGCGCGGCGAGGATGTCAATTCGCTGAACGGCATCATCGACAAGTTCCAGCAGGAAAATCCGAACATCAAGGTTGAGATGCAGACGATGCCTTCCGACCAGTACCAGTCGACCGCGCAGGCCAAATTGGCGGACGGCTCTGTGGGCGACGTATTTACGTCTTTTCCTGGGGCGCAGTTCCAGGCGTTGGCGAAAGCGGGGCTTTTTACGGATTTATCCGGCGAAAAGTGGCTGGCGAGCTTCAACGAACCGCTTGTCGAGGCAGGCAAAAAAGACGGCAAACAGCTTGCAGTGCCGTATCAGCTCGTATACAACGATCCCATCTACAATGTAAAACTGTTTGAAAAATATAACCTGACCCCGCCCAAAGACTGGGAAGGCTTCCTGGCGCTTTGCGAAACGCTCAAATCCAAAGGAATCATCCCGATCGCCTTTGCCGGAGCGGATATCGGACCCGGGCAGTTCATGAACGCGATGGTGATGAACAACGAGCCGAGCACGGACATTTTCACCAAAGTGGAAGCCGGGCAGGCGAAGCTTACGGACGATTGGTGGGTGAAGACGCTCAGCCAGTTTAAGGAACTAAGCGACAAAGGCTACTTCCAGCCTAACGCGCTGGGCACGAAGGATGCGGCTGCCGGCGCGCTGTTCATCCAGGAAAAAGCGGCGATTTTGGCCAGCGGCTCCTATCAGCTTGCGCAAAACAAAAAGCAAAACCCGAATCTGGAGCAAAAGCTGCTCGCTCCGAATCACCGTGCCGGCCGACCAGGCCAAATTTGAAGGCATTCATACGAGCACGTTTATGCTGGCCGTGAACAGCAAATCGAAACACCCGCAGGAAGCGAAGAAGTTCGTGGAATTTTTGAGCAAAAAAGAGATCGCCGGGCAATACGCCAATGAAACCGGGCAAAATGTGACGGTCAAGGACGTTCAATACTCCAGTCCGGAGCTTCAGGTCGCCACCGGGTGGGCCGGCAAAAAAACGCTTTTCCAGCCGCGCTTTACGATTACGAATGCGGACAATCAAAAGGCTGTGACCAATTCCATTCAAGCGGTGCTCGGCGGCAAATCGCCACAAGATGCGGCTAAGGAAGCGCAGGCCATTGTCGATCAGCACATCGGTAAATAAGATGAAGCGGGGCCGTTACACGCTGTGGCTGTTTCTGCTTCCCGGCACACTGCTCTATGCGGCGCTTTTCGCCTGGCCGACAGTTACGGGATTGTTGTACTCCTTCACCGATTGGGACGGCGTGTCGCCGTCCTATCGCCTTGTCGGCCTGAGCAATTATGCGGATACGCTGCACAGCATCGTGTTCCAAAAAGCGCTGCTCAACAACGTCAAATTCATGCTGGCCGTCGTCGTCTGCCAGACCGCGCTTTCGCTGGTTCTTGCGCTGCTGCTCGCGAAAAACGGCAAAATAAACGTGTTTCTCCGGGCTTTGTATTTCTTTCCGGCGATTCTTTCGTCCGTCTCGGTCGGCCTCATCTGGTCTTTTATGTACGATCCCTCGATAGGGCTTATCAATGTGGCGCTGCAGGAGTCGGGGCTCGGCGCATGGAGCCAGAATTGGACGGGAGGCGTTCATATCGCCCTGTACTCGATTGCGGCGGTGCAGGTATGGGCGCATGCGGGGCAGATGATGATCGTATTCGTTGCCGGTCTGCACGGCATCCCGGAGGAGCTGTACGAAGCGGCCCGGATGGACGGCGGCGGCAGGTGGCAGGTGTTCCGCCGTGTCACATGGCCGCTGCTGGCGCCTTCGGCGACGATCGTGGTCGCCTATACAACGATTCAGTCGTTTAAAGCTTTTGACCTCATTTTTACGATGACGGACGGGGGGCCGAACTATGCGACGGAAATTTTGACGACGTATATTTATCACTCCGCGTTTGCCGGTTATGCTTTCGGGCCCGCATCCGCAGGGTCGGTTCTGTTTCTGATTTTGCTGTCCGCGCTGACGGCTTTGCAGTTTAAAGCGCTGCGTGCGGACCGGGTTTCGTATTAAGTGAAGAGGAAGATCCCGCCATGCTCATAAAATGGTTCGGCCGCGCCGTACTGCTCGTCTATGCGGCGCTTATTGCCGCCCCTGTGTACTTCGTATTGATGTCGTCTTTCAAAACGACGCAAAACTTTTTCGCCAAGCCGCTCGGTTGGCCCGCGCCTCTTACTTTGGACAATTTCGCGTCGATGTTCAAGACTCAGCCGCTCGGCCGGTACTTTTTGAACAGCGCTTTCGTGACCTTGGGGACGGTGCTGCTGGAGCTCGTTTTGGCCAGCTTGATCGCGTACGCGATATTCCGGCTCGGCGGCAAAATCGGCACTGCGATTTTCGCCCTGTTCGTGGCCGGACTGATCGTGCCGTCGCAGGTCAACATGCTGCCGATCTACGCGCTGGCCCATAAAATGGGCTGGTCGGACACCTTAGTCGGACTGATCCTCGTTTCCACCGCGATGCTGATGCCTTTATCCGTATTTATGCTGCGCGGATTCATGCAGCTTCTCGGCAAAGAAATAATGGAGGCGGGGAGCATCGACGGGGCGGGCGAATGGACGCTTTACCGGCGCATTGCGCTGCCGCTGTCCGCGCCGTCGCTGGCGGCTACGGCGACATTTCTTTTTGTCATGGTGTGGAACGACCTGCTCATTCCGATGCTGCTGCTGAACGGCAAGTCGAAGCTGACGCTTCCGCTGGCGATGCTGCAGTTCCGGGGCGAGTACGTCACGAACTATCCGATGCTGCTGACGGGAGTCGTCATTACGGCCGCGCCGATGGTCGTTATGTTTTTGCTGCTGCAGCGGCATTTCGTCGCCGGGGTCATGGCCGGGTCGTTAAAAGGATAAAAGCAGGAGATGCACTGCCTCGGGGAGGCGGGGGCGTCTCCTGTTTTTTTGTGTTGTACTGTGCCTGCTTGTTGTCGTGAACACTGTTACGTGTTTTATTTGAGCAGCATTGCGCCTATTTTTTGTCGTGAGCACTGCGCGCGTTTTATTAGAGCAGCTTTATGCCCGTTTTTATTAATATAAAATAAAGTTTGTTAAATAAATGTTGTATAATAATTTTATTTAGTTATATAATATAAACAAATATTGATTAATGTATTATTATAATTGTGAGTGGCGATTGAAGGGAGAGGCAGTTTATGAAAAGTTTGGCGGCGTCGACGGATGCTCGATTTGGGAAATTGGCAGGCAAGCGAATGTTTGACTACTACGGGGAACGGCAGCAAAAGAACACTGACCGCACGGAGCACGACGAATGCGGGGAAACGGCGTTTTATCCGCTTTCTCCGGTCTGTTTGGCTTTGTATGCCGCATTTGAAAGCGATACCATAATAATTGGCGGCGCTAAACAGCGGTACTTTTAACCGAAAGCTAACAAGCAAATCCAACCGTGCACGAAAAACCTGCAAAAGTGCATCTTTTTGCTCCCGGAAGGCCTGATTTCGGAAAATACCTGCAAATGTGCAGGCATTTCGGGACATATTGCGGCTCTGGGCCATCATGGCGGGGAATTCCTGCACAATCGCAGGCTTTTCCGGCAAACGAGCCGCTCTCGTCGAAAAAGCCTGCACTTTTGCAGGCTTTCGTGCCGGAGGCTGCTCTAAGTGAGCCGGCGCGTAGCCAGTTGCCGTTTAACGTGAAGCCGAGCCGCTCAGCGGCCGCTTCGCCAACGCCCGCGCGGGGCCGCAGCATGTGCCGGCGCTCATTTTCAACGGCTGCCGAGGTCGAGCGGCGCCCCGCCAAACGAGTTGCGATCCTGCTTCAGTAAGCGGCAAGGTTTGGCGCAAGTGTAGCGTATAACATTTTACTGGAGGGATAATGATGGAATGCCCGGCTTGTCAAGGTCAAAGTCAAGGTCAAGGTTATGGATATTTGGAGGAGAAAGATGGTTCGGCGGATACACGGCAGCAGCAAGCGGAAATCAAGCCCATTGCATGCGGCAAAGATTTGCTGCTATGGCCGAATATGTGTCCGGCCTGCGGGGGTAGCGGATTTGCGGATGTTTCGTTTTAAAGCGGCGGCAGCGCCTTGGAGTGTGGGGACGGAGTTGCTTTTTGCATATATAACTTCTATTTGTTTCAGCGGACAGACTCCTCGATGACGGGGCGTCTGTCTTTTTTTTATTTCGTGTAATATAATGTTCTCAATGTTATATAACAACCAGCGAGGTGCGGCAATGAGTACGGGGCATTCGGAGCTTCACACAAAGCACGAGCAAATTACCAAATACATTGAGTCGCTGCCTGTCGGCGCGAAAATATCGGTGCGGCAAATTGCGCAGGACCTTGACGTCAGCGAAGGAACCGCTTACAGGGCGATCAAGGATGCGGAAAACGGCGGGCTTGTCAGCACCAAAAGGCGCATCGGCACGATCCGCATGGAAAAGAAAGAGGAGCCGCAGATCGATAAGCTGACGTTCGCGGAGATCGTACGCGTCGTCGAAGGCGTCGTGCTCGGCGGCTCGGCGGGCATCCACAAATCGCTGAACAAGTTCGTGATCGGCGCGATGCAGCTTGAAGCGATGCTGAAATATATCGAAGCAGGCAATTTGCTGATCGTCGGCAATCGCGTGCAGGCGCACATGTGCGCCTTGAGCCAGGGCGCCGGCGTGCTGATTACCGGCGGGTTCGATACGACCCCGGAGGTGAAGCAGCTGGCCGACGAACTGGAACTGCCGATTATCGGGAGTTCCTTCGATACGTTTACGGTTGCGACCATGATCAACCGCGCCATGGAAGACCGGCTGATCAAGAAAAAGATTTTGAGCGTGGAGGACATTGTGCACGTCGACGAACCGGTGTATTCGCTCAGGCCGGAAAACACGGTCAAAGATATGCAAAAGCTGGTGGAGGAAACGACGCACACCCGCTATCCGGTGCTGGACGAAAACCGGGTGCCGATCGGGATGATCACGACCAAGGACATTATGGGAGCGAAGCCGGGCCAAACGGTCGAATCGCTGATGACGCCGAATCCGCTCATGATCAGCCTGAAAACTTCGGTGGCGTCCGCCGGACATATGATGGTGTGGGAGGGCATCGAGCTGCTGCCGGTGATCGATGCGGAGCGCAAAATGATCGGGATCATTTCCCGCAAAGACGTGATGAAGGCAATGCAGTACATGCAGCGCCAGCCGCAGAACGCCGAGACGTTCGAGGTGCAAATATACGCGGGCATCGACGAGCTGCGGGACGAGGAGGGCAAGCTTTATTTTCAAGGCACCGTAACGCCGCAAATGACGAACTACGAAGGCATGGTGTCCGAAGGGATATTGACGACGCTGATGATCAGGGCGGCCTACCGGACGGTGCAGGAGCAGAAAAAGGGCGATCTGATTTTGGACAGCTCATCGAGCTATTTTTTGATCCCGCTGCAAATCGATGACGAAATACGGATCGTGCCGTCGATCATCGAGATGAGCCGTCGCTTTTGCAAGATCGACATGGAGATTGTGGCCAAAGGCGCCCGCGTGGCCAGATCGATGTTCACGGCGCGCATATTGTAGTTTGAAAAACCATTGACAAATCCATCGGTAACAGCCTATAATTTAAACACGAGTAAAAACATCGGAATTATAGGGATCGACCAGAGGAACTGGAGATACTTCACCCGCGAGCGGGTTGAATGTGTCTCTTTTTTGTTTGCAGCGCTCCAGCGCGCAGAACAGCATCCGGATTGGCGAATTAACCTGCCCATGAGCCTGTTCACGCGGTCGCTTATTTTCGAAGAGGGTTATCTCATACGATCTCATCACTTGGAGGTACGAATATGAAAATCGAATGGACATTTACGATGTCCCGCGTATGGACGATCGATCGCGTACTGGATTTTGTCTCGATGGCGAACCGGTATGTTTGCAATATTTATTTGGGCAGAAGCGGAAAAATGCTAAACGCAAAAGGATTACTGGGCGTCGTAACACTCAGCCTGTCGCTAGGCGAGAACGAAGCCGTTCATCTTCACCTGGTGGGCTCCGACGCAGAGGAAGCTTTTGAGCAGCTGGCCGTTTATTTGCAAAATCCCGACCGCTCCCTTTGCGAATTATACCCGCAGAGCTCTTGAACAAGCGCAGGCCGGAAAGGAAGGTGCCGTCATGAATATAGAAAACATCGAGGCTTTCGTTTATGTCATTCATTTTAACAGTTTTAACAAGGCGGCGGACGCTTTGTTTTTATCCCAGCCATCGGTAACGGCGCGCATTCAGTCGCTCGAACGCGAGCTCAACACGCTGCTTTTTGAAAGGGAAGGCAGGAATTTTTCGCTGACGGATAAGGGAAAGCAATTCCTCCCCTACGCGCAGCAAATTCTCCAGACGTACAAAAAGGGCAGGCAGCAGCTGCAAAATTTGCAGGCGGCCCAGAGCGAGCTGCGTATCGGCTGTACCGTCTCCGTCGCCAATTATGTCATACCCGAGATCGTGCCGCTGATCAAGAAAAAGCACCGCCATCTTCAGATCAAGCTGACAACGGCTCCTACGGAAACGATTCTTGAGAAGGTGCTGAACAAGGAAGTCGACATCGGGCTGATCCGCAACGTCACGCATCCGCATTTGGACTGTGCGGCCTATTATGAGGATCCGATTCGCCTGTTTGTCCATCGCGGTCATCCGTTTGCGCAGCGAAAACATGTTTCCGTCGAGGATATCAGCCGCGAGCCGCTTGTACTTTTTGAGTGCGGGTCGCTGGATTGGATGAAAATTCACCGCCTGTTCGCAACGCTCGACCATCCGCCGCTCATCGAATACCAGATCGACAACCTGGAGACCGCCAAAAAGCTCGTGGTCAAAGGGATGGGGATCAGCTTTCTTCCCTTCCTTTGCGTCCGCAAAGAGGTGCAGGAAGGGCTGCTCGTCCCGATCGATCTTCCCGCGCTGTCGGGCGTATCGCTGCGCACGAATCTCATTTCTCTGAAGGAGGCGGAATCCGGCTTTCACTACGCGCTGCTGGAAATCGCCAAGGAGCTTGACTTGAAAGTCAGCGCCTCATAGAACAATTCTATTTTTCGATAGAGGCGAAAAAAGAGGAGGAATATCCCATGTCCAAACAAAGAAAAATCAAATTCGGCGCCATTATTCACGGTGTCGGCGGCAATATGTCCTCATGGAGGCACCCCGATGCCGTCGTTGACGCCAGCGTCAATTTTGCCCATTACAAACAGCAGGCGCAAAAAGCGGAAGCGGGCAAGTTCGATTTGGCGTTCATCGCAGACGGGCTGTACATTAACGAAAAATCGATCCCGCACTTTTTGAACCGGTTCGAGCCGATTACGATTTTGTCCGCGCTCGCCGCCGTCACTTCGCGGATCGGGCTCGTTGGAACGCTTTCGACTTCCTACAGCGAACCGTTTACGGTGACGCGGCAGTTCGCCTCGCTCGATCACATCAGCAGCGGCCGGGCAGGCTGGAACGTAGTGACGTCGCCGCTCGAAGGCTCGGCGCTGAACTACGGCAAGACGCTGGAGGAGCATCCGGCCCACGAGAAACGCTACCGCATTGCGGCGGAATATTTGCAGGTGACCAAAGGGCTGTGGGATTCCTGGGAAGACGACGCATTCGTGCGGGATAAGGAGTCGGGCGTGTTCTTCGATCCCGGCAAGCTGCACCGCTTGAATCATAAAGGCGAATTTTTCTCCGTTCAGGGGCCGCTCAATATCGCGCGTTCCAAGCAGGGACAGCCGGTTATTTTCCAGGCGGGATCTTCGGAACCGGGTAAAAATCTCGCCGCCAAAGAAGCGGACGCGGTCTTTACCGGGCACCCGACGCTGGAAGACGCGCAGCGCTTTTATCAGGACGTAAAAAGCAAAGCAGCCGCTTACGGCCGTTCCGAGGACGATATCGTCATTATGCCGGGAATCAGCCCGATCATCGGACAGACGGAGGAAGAGGCGGAGCGCAAATATCAGGAAGTGGCGAATTTGGTTACGATCAAAGACGCGCTCGACTATTTGGGACGCTTTTTCGATCATCACGATTTTACCCAATATTCGCTGGACGAACCGTTTCCGGAGCTGGGCGATATCGGCAAGAACAGTTTCCGCAGCACGACGGACCGCATTAAGGACAACGCCAAAAAGAACGGCTTGACGCTGCGTCAGGCTGCGCTGCAAGCGGCGACTCCGCGCCCGCTGTTCATCGGTACGCCGGCCAAAGTGGCGGATTTGATCCAGGAATGGTTTGAGGGGCGCGGAGCGGACGGGTTTATCGTCGGCGCCGGCTTCCCGAACGGGCTGAACGATTTTGTCGATGACGTCGTGCCGATTTTGCAGGAGCGTGGCCTTTACCGCACCGAGTACGAAGCCGATACGCTGCGCGGAAATCTGGGTCTGCGCATTCCGGAAAACCGCTACGCCAAAGTGAAGGTTAACCGGTAATCATCGCCGGCGATTTGCTGAATTGAAATAAAAAAGGGGCGTTGAACATGAAAGCAGCGAGGTTAAACAAACGGATACGATTCGGCGCGCTGACGATGGCGCTTGTGTTGGCATTATCGGGATGCGGCTCGGCGAAGAACGGCAGCGGGGCCGCTCCGTCTTCGGGCGGCAAGCAGGACGAGAAGCAGGCGGCCCAGCCCGGAGGCGAGCTGACCTACGCGCTGGCGACTTCGCCGGATACCCTTGACCCGCATCGAAGCGGTCTGGCCGTAGCGGTCCGGGTCATCCGGACGATCTATGACAGTCTGGTCGTGCAGCTGCCCGACAACAGCATCAAGCCTTGGCTTGCGACGGAGTGGACCGTTTCGCCGGACGGCAAAAGCTACACGTTCAAGCTGCGCAAGGACGTGAAATTTCAGGATGGGACGCCGTTCAACGCGGAAGCCGTCAAATTCAGTTTCGACCGGATTCTCGATCCGGCGACGAAAGCGGCGAATGCGGCTGCGCTGCTTAAGCCGTACAAGTCTTCCGAGGTCATCGACGAATACACGGTGAAGTTGAATCTGGAGACGCCGTCCAGAGCGTTTTTGGGCAATTTGAGCCAGGCTTTGCTCGGCATCGTATCGCCGACGGCAGCCAAAAAATACGGCGACCAATTCGGCAAAAATCCGGTAGGAACCGGTCCCTTCAGCTTTGTGAAATGGGATGAGAACGCAGCGATCCAGGTGAAGCGCAACCCTGATTACAAGTGGGCTCCGGAAATTGTCGACAACAAAGGTGCGGCATATCTGGAGCAGATTACATTCAAAATCGTGCCGGAAGAGGCAACCCGCATCGGCAGCGTGCAGAGCAAGCAGGTGCTGGCCGCAGAAACCGTGCCTCCGCAAAATATCGTATCGCTGAAATCCGATCCGAACGTGCAAGTGCTGCAGGTCAATACGGTAGGTCTGCCTTATACGCTTTTCTTTAACCAAAGACGCCCGCCCTGGAACGAGGTGAAGGCGCGGCAAGCCGTCCAGGCTGCCATCGACGTTGACGCCATCGTCAAGACGCTGTATCTCGGCACGTATCCGCGAGCGTGGTCGCCGCTGACGCCAGGTACCTTCGGCTATGACGCTTCTTTGGAAAACTCCGTGAAGCCGGACACGGCCAAGGCGGGCAAGCTGCTCGATGAGCTCGGTTGGGTCAAAGGCGCCGACGGCATCCGCGAAAAAGACGGGAAAAAGCTGACGCTCCATTACGTGGACGGCTCCCCGAACCGCGAGAAGCGCAACGATATCGCGGCCATGATCCAGCAGCAACTGAAACAAGTCGGCATATCCGTAGAAGTGGAAATTACGAAAGATGTCGCAAACGTTGTCTATACGAAGGGGAACTACGATTTTTACGGCAACAGCCAGGTCAATTCCGATCCGAACGCGCTGTACTCTTTTTATCATACGAGCGATCCGAAAGGCCGGGGAAGCATATCGGGGCTTTCCGATCCGGCCGTAGACCAATTACTTGAGCAGGGCGCAGTCGAAACGGATGACAAGAAGCGGGCCGACATTTACAAGCAGATTCAGCAGTATATCATCGATAACGCGGTTATCATTCCGGTGTACGTATTCCCGTATACGGTAGCCGCAGCGAAGTCGGTAAAAGCCTTGAAATTCGATGCTCTCGGCTATCCGCTGTTCAACGATGTCAATCTTCAAAAATAACCGGGCAAGGAGCTGGCGGCTATGACGAGAGCGATTGCGGAACGTTTCCTGGTTTCCTTGTTCGTTATTGCGGGTTCGATGGTGCTCGTGTTCTGTATCCTTTACGTGCTTCCCGGGGACCCGGTTCTGTCGATGATCGATCCCGCTTCCATGACCCCGGAGGCGATTGCCAATCTGCGCCGCCAGTTGGGACTCGACCAGCCTTTTTACGTACAATTCGGCCAATATTTTGCCGCGATCGTCCATGGGGATTTCGGCAAATCGGTCTTGAACAGCGAACCGGTTTTGCCCAAAATTTTGCAGCATTTTCCGGCTACGCTGGCGTTGACTTTAGCGAGTTCGCTCATCTCGGTCATCGTCGGGGTGCTGCTGGGCGTGCTGTCGGCGATCCACCGCAACAAGGCTGTTGACGTGGCGGCCCGCATCGTCGGCTTGTTCGGCATCTCGATGCCGACGTTCTGGTCGGGCATTTTGCTCATACTGATCTTCTCGGTGTACTTGGGATGGTTTCCGGCGATGGGCTCGGACGGCATCGAAACGCTCGTGCTGCCGGCTCTAGCGCTCGGCTTTGTCGGCGCGGGGTTCATCGTCCGGATGGTGCGCAACAGCATGCTCGAAGTGATTCACGAACATTTCATCGTGACGCTGCGCGCCAAAGGGCTGTCGGAGAACATCGTGATGTACCGGCATGCGCTGCGCAATGCGCTGATCCCGGCCATTACGATTATCGGGATTCATATCGGCGATCTGATGGCCGGGACGGTCGTCATCGAAACGGTATTCTCCAGGCAGGGCATCGGCCGAATTCTCGCGGATGCCATTATGGCCAAAGATTTGCCGGTCGTCCAGGGCGTCGTCTTCTTTTCGGCAATTGTTTATGTCATTGTGAATTTGCTCGTTGACGTTTCCTATGCCGTTATCGATCCCCGGGTAAGGCGCAAAGCTTGAAGCGGATTCGGGCATAACGTCGGGCACAACGAATAGAAAGGAGAGCGGACTGATGAAAGAAGTGATTTCCGCAAAAGTAGTCTGGCGGGAAAAGAGGCCGCAGGCTTCCCCACCCCGAATCGTTAGCAAATGGACCGCCGCCGAGGTGTTCGTCTGTCTGGCGGCGCTGGTGTCGCTGTTCATCGTCGGCTGTGCCATAGCTCCGCAGTGGATCGCGCCGTACAAGGCGACCGAGATGTTCGCGGATCATATTCTCAGCCCGCCGAGCACGTCGCATTTGTTCGGAACCGACTATTTCGGCCGGGACGTATTCAGCGTCGTCGTCTACGGCAGCCGCGATTCGCTGTTTATCGGGTTCGCTTCCGTGCTGGTCGGCGGTTTGACGGGAGGCGCGATCGGCGCGCTTTCGGGCTACGTCGGCGGTATCGTCGATACTGTGCTTATGCGGTTTATCGACGTGTTGATGACGATTCCGGGCATACTGCTGGCGCTGGCGATTGCCGCAGCGCTCGGCCCTCATTTGTTCAATATCGTTTTGGCGGTTGCGGTCTCGGCGATTCCCGGATACGCAAGGGTGATGCGCGGTCAAATGATCAGCGTTAAAAACCGCGCCTTCGTGACCGCCTCGCGCTCCATCGGAACTTCCAAAGCGCAAATATTTTTGCGCCATGTGCTGCCGAATGCCTGGTCGCCGATGCTGGTAATGGCGACCATCGGACTCGGGTCCTCCATTTTGGTCGGATCGGGGCTCAGTTTTCTCGGATTAGGCGTGCTGAAGGAAATTCCCGATTGGGGAACGCTGCTTTCGCAAGGAAGAGGCTATTTGACGGTCGCCTGGTGGATGTCGACTTTCCCCGGTCTGACGATTACGTTATTCGTGCTTTCCGTCAACTTGATCGGAGACTGGCTGCGCGATTCCATGGATCCGAAGCAAAGCAGGGCATAGGAAGGGAGACACAGCGATGAAGCAGCTGCTTGATATTCAAGATCTCACGGTCGAGTTCGCCACTAAAAAAGGTTTACTTACGGCCGTTTCCGACGTATCCCTGCATATCGGAGCCGGTGAAACCGTCTGCCTTGTAGGCGAGTCGGGGAGCGGCAAATCCGTCACCTCGAAATCGGTGATGAGGTTGATCGATTACGAGAACGGCGTCATCTCCGGAGGCAGCATCGTGCTTGACGGCGTCGATCTGACCCGGCTGTCGCAGAACGAGCTTCGCGCCTGGCGCGGGAAAAAGATGGCGATGGTGTTTCAGGAGCCAATGGCCGCGTTTGACCCGGTTTTTACGATTGGCAGCCAAATAGCGGAGGTCATCGTCCGGCATAAGCAGGGCAATCGGGAACAGGCATGGGACCGCGCCGTTCATTTGCTGCGCCGGGTCGGCATTCCCGAACCGGAGCTCCGGATGAAGCAGTACCCGGGCGAGCTGTCGGGCGGGATGCTGCAGCGGGCGATGATCGCGATGGCGCTGGCTTGCGGCCCAGAGCTGCTGATCGCGGATGAGCCTACGACCGCTCTGGATGTGACGATCCAGGCGCAAATTCTTCATCTGCTGCAGGAGCTGAAAGCGGAATTCAACATGTCGATTCTGCTCATTACGCACGACATGGGCATTGCGGCCGAGATGGCCGACCGGATTATCGTGATGTATGCGGGGCAAATTGTCGAGCAAGCGACGGTCGGCCAACTGTTCGATGCGCCTCACCATCCTTACACGCGGGGGCTGCTCCGCTCGATTGCGGCGATGGACAGCGACCGCGCAGCAAAGCTGTACTCGATTGAAGGATCGATTCCGAACTTAAGCGATCTGCCCGCAGGCTGCCGGTTTCATCCGCGCTGTCCTTTTGCGACCGACCGCTGCCACAGAGACCGCCCTCCGCTGCAGGAAGTGAACGGCCGTCTGACCGCATGCTGGTACGCCGAAGAGCTGGTGCAGACGGACGGCTGGAAGCAAAGTCCGGCCTTGGCCGTCACCGGCGAAGAGCGTTGCAGCGAGGAAGCTTCCGTTGAGCCGGTCAAGGAGAAGGACGACGAGAACCTGTTCGAGGTTGTCGGGCTGAGCAAATTTTATCCGGTCGGCAAAAGCTTGCTCGGCCGGGCGCGGGCTCATATCCGCGCGGTCGACGATGTGTCCTTCACGATTCGCAAGGGGGAGACGTTCGGGCTCGTAGGCGAGTCCGGCAGCGGCAAGTCGACGCTCGGCCGGGTGCTGCTGCAGCTGGAAAAAGCGACAGGAGGCCGGGTGCTTTTCCAAGGGCAAGATTTGGCGAAGCTTCAGGCCAAGGAACTGCGGGACGCTCGCAAACATATGCAGATCATTTTTCAGGACCCGTACGGCTCGGTGAATCCGCGCTGGAAAGTCGGGGACATTATCGGCGAACCGCTTACGGTGCACGAAATGCTGAGCGCCGGCGAGCAGCGGAGCCGTGTGGAGGAGCTTTTGGAACTGGTCGGTTTGAGCCGCTCTTTGTACGACCGCTATCCGCACGAATTTTCCGGGGGACAGAGACAAAGAATCGGCATCGCCAGAGCGATCGCGCTGAAGCCGCAATTTATTTTGGCGGATGAAGCCGTGTCGGCGCTGGACGTATCGGTGCAGGCGCAGATTGTGAACCTGATGCAGGAATTGCAGCAAAAATTGGGTCTGACGTATGTATTCATCGCCCACGGACTGAACATCGTACGGCACTTGTCCGACCAGATCGGCGTCATGTACCTTGGAAAGCTGGTCGAAATCGCCCCCAGCGAGGAGCTGTTTGCACATCCGGCCCATCCTTACACCCAGGGGCTGCTTTCCTCGATCCCTTTGCCCGACCCGGCCCGCAAACGGGAATATATCGCGATCGAAGGCGAAATTCCGTCCCCCGCCAATCCGCCTTCCGGCTGTCGGTTCCATACCCGCTGCCCGGCGGCGACAGCCAAATGCAAACAAGAGCAGCCCGCGCTCCTGCAAGTGCGGCAAGGCCACTGGGCTGCCTGCCATTATCCTTTGTAAGGCGGTCCCCGGTCCTGCACCGGATTGAAAGCCGGAAACAGTGGGAGCGGTCGTCGCCTTAAAACCAAGTTAGCCAATTGAAATAATTAAATTTAATTTACCGGAGGCAATTGAACAATGAAAAAATTAACCGTACTTGCGTCACTTATCCTTACCGCAGCTTTTGCCGCAGGCTGCGCATCCCAAACGAATACCGCAGGCGGCTCGTCCGGCGCATCTTCTTCATCGCCTGCGGCGCAGGCTGCCGGCAGTCCCGCTTCCACGCAGGCCGCTTCCAAAGGCGTCAAGAAAATCGTGATCGGCACGGGCACCCAGTTCCCGAACATTTGCTTTATCGACGACAAAGGCAACCTGACCGGCTATGACGTAGAACTCGTCAAAGAGATCGACAAACGTTTGCCGGATTACGAATTCGAGTTCAAGACGATGGAATTCAAAAACTTGCTGCTCAGCCTGGAAACGAACAAAATCGATCTGATCGCCCACCAGATGGAAGTCAACGAGGAGAGAAAGCAAAAATTTCTTTTCAATGACGAAGCCTACAACATATTCCCGAACAAAATTGTCGTACATAAAGATAACGACGCCGTAAAATCGATCGACGACCTGAAAGGCAAAAAACTGCTCGTTGGCGCTACCAGCAACGCCGCCGTACTTGCCGAAAAATACAACAAAGAGCACAACACGGGCATCAATATCGTCTACACCGGGGCCGGCGAAGACGCCAAGACGCAAATTAAAGCGGGCCGCGCGGATGCGACGATCAGCACCCAGTTCGCGATCGACTATCAAAACAAAGTGGCCGACGCCCAATTGAAAACGGTCGGAGAGCCGCTTTCCAACTCCAAGGTATACTTCATTCTCCGCAAGGATGAAACCGATTTGAAGGCCAAAGTGGACGAAGCGCTGAAGTCGATCAAAGCGGACGGCACTCTGGCCAAGCTTAGCACGCAGTGGCTGGGCGCTAACTATACAGTGGAGAACTAGATGGGAAAAACGTTTGATATAACGCTTATTTTCGATTTTTTGCCCAAACTGCTCTATTATTTGCCGGTTACCTTGCTGATTCTCGTCGCCTCTCTCGTCGTCGGCGTGCTGATCGGGCTGCTGATCGCGCTGATCCGGTTGTACCGGATTCCCGTGCTCAGCCAGCTTGCGGTCGTATACGTTTCTTTTATCCGGGGGACGCCGATTCTCATTCAGCTGTTCCTGGTGTTCTACGGCTTGCCGGCGCTGCTGCAAATCATAGGCCTCGATATCGCCCGGATGGACCCGATCTATTTCGTCATCATCACCTACGGGCTCAGCATCGGCGCTTCCAAGTCCGAAACGATCCGTGCCGCAGTGCAGTCCGTTGACCGCGGCCAGACGGAGGCGGCCTACGCCATCGGCATGACTGCGCCCCAGTCGTTCGCGCGCATCGTCGTGCCCCAGGCGCTGGTGAACGCCTTCCCGAATTTCGCCAACTCCGTAATCGGGTTTTTGAAAGATACGTCGCTTGCCTTTTCGATCGGCGTCATGGATATGGTAGGCAGGGGGGAAACCCTCGTTTCGGCTACATCCCATACGCTGGAAGTGTATATCAGCCTGACGATCATTTACTATGTGACCGTGCTGATTCTTGAAAAAGTATTTTTCACAGCGGAGTTCAAGCTGCAAAAGCATGAACGGCCGCTCGCCGGATGAGGTGAGGACTATTCACATCGATCTTCTTTTTATTTACACTTCGTTTTTTGAAATTTTAAAAGCATTGCCGCTTACGCTGGTACTGACGATCGTGCCGCTTATTATCGGCTTTTTCATCGGTATCGGGACCGCGTTCATCCGGATTTACAAAGTTCCCGTCATCTGCCGGATCGCCGATTTCTACGTCTCGTTTCTCCGCGGCACGCCGATATTGCTGCACATTCTGGTCATTTTCTGGGGGCTGCCGATGGTCATCGACAAGCTGGCCGCCTCGTTCGGATGGGGCTTCAAATCGGCCTCTATTCCGTCGGTTCTGATCGTGCTGGCGGCGTTTTCCCTGACGGCGGGAGCCTACATGTCGGAAATTATCCGTTCCGGCATTTTGGCGGTGAGCCGCGGTCAAATCGAAGCCGCCTACTCCGTCGGGATGACCACCCGGCAGGCGCTTCGCCGCATCGTGCTGCCGCAGGCGGTCGGCGCCATTTTGCCGAATCTGTGCAACATTTTCGTCGGATTTTTGCATACGTCGTCGCTCGCTTTTACGGTATCGCAAATGGAGCTGCTCGGCAAAGCGAACGTCGTCGCGTCGGTGAGCCTGAAATTTTTGGAAGCTTACATAGCGGCGGCGCTCATTTATTGGGGATTGACACTCATTGTCGAATGGCTGACAGCTTTTTTGGAGAAAAAAGTAACCGCCTACCATCGGGGAGGGGTCGTATGAGCAGCTACGATGTCATTATTGTCGGCGCCGGTTCGATGGGGATGAGCGCCGGTTACCATTTGGCGAAACGGCAGGTCAAGACGCTGCTGATCGATAAATTCGATCCGCCGCACATTGCGGGCAGCCATCATGGCGAGACCCGGCTCATCCGCCACGCCTACACCGGCAGCCGGACTTACACGGCGATGGCGCTGCGGGCCGACCGGCTGTGGCAGGAGCTGGAGGCGGAGAGCGGGCGGACGCTGCTGGTCCGCTCCGGCGTGCTGAACATGGGCCCGCTTGAGCACGGCGGCTTAAGCCAAAAAGTCCGGTCAGCGGAGGAGCATAAGCTGAACGTCGAGCTGCTTCAGCCGGGCGAGATTCGCAAGCGCTGGCCGGGGGTGAACCCTCCCGAGCATTACGTCGGGCTCTACGAGCCGCAGGCCGGGTACTTGCTGAGCGAGGATGGCGTGCGCGCATACCGCGAGCAGGCTTTGCGGTACGGCGCCGATTTGCTCGTCCATACATCGGTGACCGCCATCGATGTAAGCGGCAGCGGCGTTTCCGTGCATACGAACGGCGGCGTGTATTATGCGGATCGCCTGATTCTAAGCCTGGGCGCCTGGTTCGGCGAGCTCGCTTCGCTGCTCGCCCTGCCGATCCGCCCCGTCCGCAAAGCCGTGGCCTGGTTCGAAGCCGACGAATCGCTGTACGGCGCGCAACGTTTCCCCGGCTTTACGTTCGGCGATCCGCGCGGCGGCGGCTTCTACGGCTTTCCGAGCATCGGCGGCTCCGGCGTCAAAATCGGCCGTCATGACGCCGGCCAGCCGTGGCAGCCCGGGGCCCCGTTCGAGCCGTTCGGCCATTACGCCGACGACGAGCGGGATTTGCGCCGGGCGCTGGAAAGCTTCCTGCCGCAGGCGGCAGGCCGCGTCCTGCGCGGCGCGGTGTGCAAATACGAGCTCACGCCCGACGAGCATTTTATCGTGGACCGGCACCCGGAACACCGGCACGTCGTCGTGGCCGGCGGTTTTTCCGGTCACGGGTTTAAATTTTCCAGCGCGGTCGGGGAAATATTGTCCGATCTGGCGACGCAGGGGAAGACGGAAACGGACATTTCGCCGTTTGCCTTATCCCGATTTAGCGCGCTTTCCGCAGATTCGAGGTGAGCCGCAGATGATCACGATCAGCGGTTTGAGCAAGACGTACCGCACGGCAAATACGCAGACGAAAGCTTTGGACGACATTCATTTGCACATCGACAAAGGCGATATTTTCGGCATTATCGGCTTCAGCGGCGCGGGCAAATCGACGCTGATTCGCTGCCTGAACCGTCTGGAGGAGCCCGACGCCGGAATCATCCGCATCGGCGGCAAAACGATTACCGATTTGAACAAAAAGGAGCTTCGCGAGGCGCGAAGGAAAATCGGCATGATTTTTCAACAGTTCAACCTGCTGGATGCCAGAACCGTGTTCCAAAACGTAGCATTCCCGCTGGAAGCGGCCGGCGTTCCGCGAAACCGGATTAGACCGCGGGTGGAAGAAATGCTCGAGCTCGTCCGGCTCGGCGATAAAGCGAATGCGTATCCGGAGCAGCTCAGCGGAGGGCAAAAGCAGCGGGTCGGCATCGCCCGGGCGCTTGCCAATGAACCGGATGTGCTGCTCTGCGACGAGGCGACTTCCGCACTCGATCCGCTGACGACTCATGCGATTCTGGAGCTGCTGCGTGAAATCAACCGCAAGCTGAATCTGACGATCGTCCTGATCACCCATGAGCTGGACGTCCTGCGCCACATTTGCCGGCATATGGCCGTCATCGAGCAAGGCCGGATCGTCGAAACTGGCACCGTCGATACAATTTTTTTCCAGCCGGAGAGCGAGACATCGCGCAGCTTTATCCGCATCATCGACAGCTATCAGGTAAGAAGAGACGCGGCGCCGAAAGCGGGTGCAGCCCGATGAGCGACGATTTGGCCGGTTTGCTGCTTCAAGGACTCGGCGAGACGGTGTACATGGTCGCTTTGTCGACGTTGTTTGCGCTGCTGCTCGGGCTTCCGCTCGGTATTATTTTGGTCGTCACGGAAAAAGGGAACCTGATCCCGTACCCCCGATTTCACAAAGTGCTGAGCACGGCCGTGAATATCGTCCGTTCGTTTCCTTCCATTATTTTGATCGTCGTGCTGCTGCCCTTATCCCGGTTTATAATTGGCACTTCCCTTGGAGCGACGGCGGCGATCGTGCCTTTGTCCATCGGTTCGGCGCCGTTTTTGGCAAGGATTATCGAAAATGCGATCAAGGAAGTCGGGTTCGGTAAAATCGAGGCGGCGCAAGCCGTCGGCGCGACTCCTTATTTTATCGTTACCCGGGTGCTGATCCCCGAATCGCTGCCTGCGCTTGTGCGCGGGGTGACGCTGGCGGTCATTACGATCACGGGCTTTACCGCAGTGGCCGGCGCCATAGGCTCGGGAGGACTGGGCAGTCTTGCGATCCGCTTCGGCTATATGCGGTTTCGCGAGGATATATTGTTTTTGACCGTTTTGCTGCTCGTCGTTTTGGTGCAGGCGATCCAATGGATAGGGGATTACATAGCGAAATCGATCAACCGCAAAAGATACAAATTCGAGTAATTTTATTAAATTTGGAGCAGGAGTGAGCGAAATGAAGCATCGGAAACTAGTATCCGCAGCGTTGATATCTATGATTATGGGGGTCGCTGCCGGCTGCGGCGCGGCGAATCCAGGCGCGGCTCCGGCGAGCCCTCAAGCTGCGGCGGCGACAACGGCGGCGACTGCTGCGACCGCTGCCCCGGCGGCAACGGCTCAGCCGAAGGCCGAAGTCAAGTTGACGATCGGTGCGGCCGCTGTGCCTCATGCGGAAATTTTGAATTTCGTCAAACCGAAGCTGAAGGAGCAGGGCGTCGATCTGGTCGTCAAAGTGCTTGACGATGAAGGGCAGCTCAACCCGTCGCTGGCGGAAAAGCAAATCGATGCCAACTATTTTCAGCATGTTCCTTACCTGGAGTCGATCTCCAAAGAGAAGGGCTACAAATTCACCGTTACGACGAAAGTGCACGTCGAACCGATCGGCTTTTACTCGAACAAGCTGAAATCGCTCGATGAGCTGAAAGAGGGCGCTACGGTTGCGATTCCGAACAATCCTTCCAACGAGTACCGCGCGCTGGTGCTGCTGCAGGTCAAAGGCTTGATCAAGCTGAAAGACGGCCTCACGACTTATTCCGCCACGCCGAAAGATATCGCCGACAATCCGAAAAAGCTGAAATTTTCCGAGGTCGATTCCGCGCAGCTGCCCCGCATTTTGCCTGATGTGGACGGTGCTATCATCAACACAAACCTCGTGCTGGAAGCAAAAATCGACCCGAACTCGGCGCTGTTCCGGGAAGACGCGAACTCGCCTTACGCCAACGTCATCGTAGTTCGTCAAGGCGACGAGAATCGCCCGGAGATCAAAAAGCTGGGCGAAGCGCTGACGGCGCCGGACGTAAAAAAATTCATTCAAGACAAGTACGGAGTCGCCGTCGTACCTGCATTTTAGCCGGGGAGGCGGGTGACGGGCATGGCGGGTACGAGACAAATCAAGTTGTCGGCCTATCTGGTTGGCACAGGCATGCATGTGGCTTCATGGAGGCATCCCTCCGCGCAGCCCGGCGCAAGCATCGACATCGATTATTACAAGCGATTGGCCCGGACTGCGGAGCGGGGCAAGTTCGATATCGCTTTTATCGCCGACAGTTTGGCCATTAACGAACAATCGCATCCGAACATTTTGAACCGGTTCGAACCGATTACCCTCATTACCGCGTTGGCGTCGGCCACTTCCCATATCGGCGTCGTCGCCACGGCTTCGACATCCTACGTGGAGCCGTTTAATCTGGCCCGCATGTTCATGTCGGTCGATCATATCAGCAAGGGCAGAGCGGGGTGGAACATCGTTACCACGAGGGATTTGTCGGGGAATACGGCGCGCAACTTCAGCAGGGAAGAGCATTATGAGCACGACTTCCGTTACAAGCGGGCGGAGGAATTTATCGAGGTGGTGAGAGGGCTCTGGGATTCGTGGGAAGACGACGCTTTTGTGCGGGACCAGGCGGAAGGGACGTTTTTCGCTGCGGAGAAGCTGCACCGGATCGATCATCGCGGCGAGTTTTTTTCGGTGCAGGGGCCGCTTAACATCGCCCGTTCGCGGCAGGGGCATCCTGTGCTCGTGCAGGCGGGATCTTCGGAAGCGGGCCAGCAGTTTGCCGCCCGGGCAGCCGAAGTCGTGTTTTCGCACAAAAACAATTTCGAAGACTCGCAAGCTTTTTATCGGTCTTTTAAAAAGAAAGCGGCCGATCTCGGGCGCAATCCGGACGATATTTACATTTTGCAGGGCATCTCTCCGGTAATCGGGGAGACGGAACAGATCGCCAAGGAAAAATTCGCGTACCTCGATTCCTTGATTACGGAAGAGGCGGGCATCCGCTTTTTGACGGATTATTTGGGCGATTTCGATTTGTCCGGGTACAACCTGGACACCCGCTCCAGGGACATCGGTTTGCACAAGCTGGAACGGGTGCGCTTTGAGTTCAGACGGTTTCAGGACATTATTGCCAAGGAGAACCCGACATTGCGGCAGCTGTACTCCTTGCTTACGGGCTCGTACAGCGACGACCATTTTATCGGGACTCCGGAGAAAATTGCCGACCGGCTGGAAACATGGTTTAACGAGCGGGCTGCGGACGGCTTCATGCTGATGACCCCTCTGCTGCCGGACGGGCTGGACGATTTTGTCGATCATGTCGTTCCGATTTTGCAGGAAAGAGGGCTGTTTCGCACGGAGTACGAGGGAACCACGCTGCGGGATCATTTTCAGCTGCCGAAGCCGGTAAACCGATTTTCGAAAAAAGGAAGGTGACAGCAGTGAGCGATACGTATCGGCTTGCTGGCATTGAGGATGCGGAAGAGGTGCTCGCAGTCATTCGAGACGCCTATGAGTCCATCCGCGAGCTCGGCGTCCAGTTCACCGCAGTAAATGCGGATCTTGGGATGATCACGGACAACATTGCGAACCATTCGTGCCAAATCGCCGTCCTTGGGCGAATAACTTTGACAAATCAGCCTTCCAGTATACCTTTTTAGCAAAACAAACTTCGAATTCCCACACCAATCGCCGGCATTGCGCAAAAAACCTGTAAAAGTACATCTTTTCGCTCCCCGATGACCTGGCTTTGGAAAATGCCTGCAAATGTGCAGGCATTTTTGCTGAATTAGGCGCTCAGCCTCATCTTAGCCGAAAATTCCTGCACAATCGCAGGCTTTTCGTCCAAACGGGCTGTTTCCACCGGAAAAGCCTGCACTTTCGCAGTTTTTTGCGTGCAGCGGTTGTTTTACCAGCTGTTCTCTGATAATAAAGTTATTTAAAATACGGATAGCGTCGCTAAGCTAACTGGCAGTTTAACGTAATAATCAACTTTTTTTGATTTAATGATTGACTGGGTAAGAAAGTGGTGTTACATTCAGTCTGTAGAATAAATCAAAAAAAGTTGATTTAGTGCAAAGAGGTGGTGACTCCATGAAAGAAGTTTCGTTCAAAGACTACGAAGCCAAATTCAAAGCGCTTGCCGATGAAAAGCGACTTCACATCATGTACGAGCTGACGCAGCGCGGAAACACCTGCGTTTGCGATCTCACGGATATTTTCGACATGTCCCAATCCAAGCTATCGTATCACTTGAAGATTCTGCTGGATGCCGGCTTTATTACGCGTGAGACGCGTGGTACGTGGAGCTATTACGAAATTAATCAACAGGAAGTAAGCCATATCCTCTCGGAGGAGCTGTGCTGCATGTTCAAACCAGCTCGAGAAGGCAATAACTGCTGCGGAGTGACCCATGAAAAAGAAACTAATTGCTGAGTTTATCGGCACTTATTTTTTGGTCTTTGCCGGACCCGGAGCCATGGTGATTGACGAGATCACCAATAGTATCACTCATGTCGGAGTTGCCCTCACCTTCGGACTTGTGGTCACGGCTCTGATCTATACGTTTGGTCATATCTCAGGAGCCCATTTTAATCCTGCGGTCACCATCGGGTTTTGGGCGCGAGGGGAAATTTCCGCCAGGGATGGCTTGTACTATGTCGTCACTCAACTCCTTGCAGCGGTCGCGGCGAGTTATACCCTGTTCCTCTTGTTTGGGAATGTTGCTCATTTAGGGGCTACCCTCCCCATTTCAAGCGAGACACAGTCTTTTGTTTTAGAGTTTATTTTGACGTTTGTGCTGATGATCGTCATCTTGGGGTCTGCCGTACACGGTAAAGCGGTAAAAAGCTTTGCCGGCATATCGATTGGCGCTACGGTCGGGCTGATGGCAATGTTTGCAGGTCCGATCAGCGGAGCCTCGATGAACCCTGCACGGTCACTGGGACCGGCTTTTGTGTCCGGCGCAACCGAACATCTATGGTTGTATGTGGCAGCTCCCGTTCTTGGGGCAATAGCCGCTTCCATGATCTATAAAACATTACATGAATAAGGGGATGGATGAATTGGATAAAAAGCTCGTGTATTTTCTTTGTACAGGGAATTCGTGCAGAAGCCAAATCGCTGACGGTTTTTTGAAGTCGATCGGCAGCGACCAATATGAAGTCAAAAGTGCGGGACTGGAGGCGCATGGGCTAAACCCCCGAGCAGTTCAAGTGATGAAGGAAGCCGACATTGATATTTCGGGGCATACGTCTGACGTGATTGACCCCGAGATCCTCAGAGAAGCGGACTACATTATCACGCTCTGTGGTCACGCGAACGATAATTGCCCGGTAATCCATAACGATAAAGCGGAAAGATGGCACTGGGGCTTTGATGACCCGGCGAAAGCGACCGGAACCGAAGAAGAAATCATATCCCAATTCCGCGAAGTTCGTGATTCCATAAAAGATCGAATTGAGCGCTTTGTGAAAGAAGGTAAATGAGCCATGATTAAGCGGATGCACGTAGCGGTGAACTGCATTATCAGAGAACGCCAGCCACTGCGTTTGCAGTTTTTATTTTCCCATTGAAACGTTTCAACCAAGCGTAATATACTTGTTTAGTAGGATATGCACATAGTTGAACATGGGATGGGTGAATATGGGACAGACGTCATACGGATACAATGAGGAACGTAAATATTGGCTGGACACGCTGCGCATGATCGCGGACCCGGTTTTGAAGGCGCTGAGCAAGCAGCAGTTGAAGGAGCTGATGCCGGTTCAGGCGCAAACGGGCGACCGCTCGCGCTATACGTATTTGGAAGCGTTTGGGCGGACGCTTAGCGGTTTGGCGCCTTGGCTTGAAGGCACGGAAGCGGGCGGTGAGGAAGCTGGGCTTCGCGATGCATATGCAGCGGAGGCGAGGCAGGCCATCGATGCGGGAACCGACCCCGGCTCGGCGGATTACATGAATTTTGCGCATGGGGACCAGCCTTTGGTGGATGCCGCTTTTTTGGCGCACGCTTTGCTTCGCGCGCCTCGCGAGCTGGCGGATAAGCTCGATTCGCGGGTGCGGGGCAACGTGATTGAGGCGCTTAAGCAGACGCGCCGCATTCAACCGTATATTTGCAACTGGCTGCTGTTCAGCGCCATGATCGAGGCGGCTTTGTACCGGCTGGGTGCGGACTGGGATGCGATGCGGATCGATTATGCGCTCAGGCAGCATGAACAGTGGTACAAAGGGGATGGCGCTTATGGAGACGGCCCCGATTTTCATTTTGACTATTACAATAGCTTTGTTATTCAGCCTATGATGATGGATATTCTCGACGTGTGTGCGGACCAAGGCCGGGATTGGCCTGCCATCAAGCAATTGCACGAGCAAAGATGCATCCGGTACGCGGACGTGCAGGAGAGGCTGATTGCGCCGGACGGCACGTATCCGCCGATCGGGCGGTCCTTGGCGTACCGGTTCGGCGCTTTTCAGCATTTGGCGCAAATGGCGCTTCAGCACCGTTTGCCGGCTCATTTGAAGCCGGGGCAAGTGCGCAGCGCGTTGACGGCTGTCATTCGGCGGACGCTGGAGGTGCCCGGCAACTTTGACGCGAACGGCTGGCTGACGATCGGCTTTTGCGGAAATCAGCCGGAAGTCGGGGAGCCGTATATTTCTACGGGCAGCCTGTATTTGTGCACGACCGTGTTTGTGCCGCTGGGCCTGCCGGCGGCTGATCCGTTCTGGAGCGCGCCTTCCGAGGCGTGGACGTCGCGCAAAGCGTGGAGCGGCCAGCCGTTCGGCATCGACCAAGCGCTGAAAGGTTGACCGCCGCCATGCGATTTCCGCACCGCGCGCTTGGAGCTGCCTGCGGTGCGAAAAGAGCGGCCCCCAAACCGGGGTTCCACCGACAAAAAAAAGAACCACCCCGAAAGCGGGCAACCGCCGCAGGGATGGTTCTTTTTTCAGTAGATAAGAAAGTATATGTTTTATACTTTTGCTTCGCATCTACCTTGATAAACGCGTTCGTCCCAGAAGGACGACGGAGTCGTTTATCCTTGTTTCATCAAGCCCCGTACATATTGAACCGTTTCATCCACCGTTTCATCCGTCAGCTGTTCCAGCGAAATGTCGATAAACGGCTTGTGCCGGTGCAGTTTTTCAAGAAACGAGGCCGTTCGGAAAATACCGGCTCCCGAGCGTACCTGGCGGAGCTTGCCGTCCTCCTGAACAAGGACGTCTTTCAAATGCGCCAGCACGATGCGGCTGCCAAAACGCTCAAAAGCATAGTCCAAAAAAGCGTCCTGCGAATCGATCGCATCGGGAGGGAGCAGATTGACCGGGTCAAAGACGACGCCGATGTTGCCCGAAGGCACTTCCTCAAGGATGCGGCTCATCTTGTCCGTGCTGGAAAGCGTATGCGTGAACACGGGCTCTAGGCCGATGAACACGCCGCGTTTTTCTGCTTCTTCCGCCAGTTCCTCGACTGTTTGCCGCAAAACCGACCACCCGATCTCCTCGAATCTCTCGGGGTCTTGATCCGCATAAGTGCGCAGGTCGCCGGTTTCCGTCGCGATAATCGATGTGCCGAAATCGCGGGCATAGCGGATGTGCTCCTTGAATCTTTCGATTTCGAGGCGGCGCTGGGCGGCGTCCGGGTGGACCGGATTGATGTAGCAGCCGAGCACCCCGATGCGGATTCCCGCCCGTTCGAAATGCTCGCCCACATAGTTCGCCAGCGCCGGGCTCAGCTTGCCGAGGCTCGTATCGATATCGCCGATAGCTTTGGACAGCGCGAGCTGAACGAAGTCAATCCCGCGTCCTTGGAGCTTGGCCGTCAGTTGTTGCAGCGGCAAATTCCCGACCGAATGCGCAAGAGTTCCGATGCCCATCTATCTCGCCATCCATCCGCCGTCCACGCACAAGACGTGGCCGTTCATATAGTCGGAAGCCGAAGAAGACAAAAATACGACCGGACCTTTCAAATCGTCCGGCGCGCCCCAGCGTCCGGCCGGAATCCGCTCGGTGATCGATTGCGTGCGTTTCTCGTCCTGCAAAATCGGCGCGGTATTGTTGGTCGTCATGTAACCCGGCGCGATGGCGTTGATTTGAATGCCTTTGCCGGCCCATTCGTTGGCCAGCGCTTTGGTAATACCGGCAATCGCATGCTTGCTCGCGGTGTAGCCCGGTACGTTAATGCCGCCCTGATACGTAAGCATCGAGGCGATGTTGATGATTTTGCCGCTGCCGCGCTCCAGCATATGACGGCCTGCCAGTTGGCAGAGGAAGAACGCCGAATTCAAGTTCAGGTCGATAACGTCGTGCCAATCTTGACGGCTGTGCTCGGCAGCCGGCTTGCGGCGGATAATGCCGGCGTTGTTGACGAGAATGTCAATGCCGCCCCAAAAGCCGACTGCGCGGTTCACGACGTCTTCCAGCACTTCTTCGTTGCTCAAATCCGCTGCGATCAGCTCGGCCTGGCCGCCTAATGCGCGAATGGCCGCTACCGTCTGCACGCTTTCGGACGAAGAGACCGCTACGATGCGCGCTCCCGCCTCGGCCAGACCGATCGCCATTGCTTGCCCGAGACCGCCCGAGGCGCCTGTAACGACCGCAGTTTTGCCCGTTAAATCAAAAAGCTTCATATCCGATTTCCCCCAAGCTTCTGCTTATTGATATTCCAATTTCATTCCGGCGCTGCGGAATTGTTCCGCCGTATCGGCAGGAAGCTTGCTGTCCGTCAAAATCATCGAGACGTCCGACAGCTCCGCGAACGTACGCAGCGCGCACTGCCCGAATTTGAAATGGTCGACGACGCTGTAGACCGTATGGCTGGAGTTGATCAGCGCCTTTTTGTAATCGACCAGTTCGCTCGTATAAATGGTAAAACCGTACTGCAAATGAACGCCGGTAGCGGATATAAACGACTTCTGAATGTTCAGCTTGCTGACGTATTCAGCCGCTTCGGAGCCGGCCAGCACGTTGCGGATGCGGGTTCCGCCGGGAACGACAAGCCTGATTTCGTCCTTGCGTACAAGCTCGGAAATAATGTACAGGTCATTCGTCACGACGGTCAGAGGCTGGTTGTCCAGCCGCCTGGCGATTTCCAGCGTCGTGCTGCCGCCGTCCAGGGCGATGATGTCGCCGTGCTGAATGTGCCTGACGGCGATTTCGGCAATTTCCGCCTTCTCGTCGGCGTGTTTGACGAGCGGTTCCTTGGCGGAAAGAATGCCGTGCTGATCGCTTTGCGCCAGCGTCGCTCCGCCGTGAATGCGGATCAGCAGCCCTTTTTCCTCAAGCTTCGCCAAATCTTCGCGGATCGTTTTGCCGGTGACCTCAAGGCGCTCGCTCAGTTGGCTGACGGTCACTTCCTTTTGCGCCAGCAGCATTTCCATGATGATTTCATATCTGCGTAAAGGGTTCATCGGTGTTCATCCGTTCTGAAAGAGAGTGTACCGATTATTTTAAATCTTTCATGGCTACGGCGTCCATGTCTTCAAAAATTTGATTTTCGCCGGCCATGCCCCAAATAAACGTATAATTGCTCGTACCTACGCCGCTGTGAATCGACCAGCTCGGCGAAATGACGGCTTGCTCGTTGCGCATCACGACATGGCGCGTTTCCTGCGGCTCGCCCATCAGATGGAATACGACGCCGTCTTCCGGCATATCGAAGTAAAAATACACTTCGGAGCGGCGGTTGTGCGTGTGGCTCGGCATAGTATTCCACATGTTGCCCGGCTTGAGCAGCGTCATGCCCATAACGAGTTGACAGCTTTGCACGCCGCCTGTATGGATGTAACGGTAGATCGTCCGCTCATTGGAGTTGGTGATGCTGCCGAGATGGTTCGGCGAAGCTTCGTTGATGGCGATTTTCACGGTCGGATGGGTCGTATGCGCCGGAGTGGAGTTGAAGTAAAATTTCGCAGGCTCCGCGCCGTTCTCGCTTTCGAAAAAGATCTCCTTCGCTCCTTTACCGATGTAAAGGCCGTCTTTGGAGTCCATTGCATACGCAGTGCCGTCGACGCGAACGGTTCCACGACCGCCTACGTTAATAATTCCGATTTCGCGGCGCTCCAGGAAGTAGTCTGCGGCCATATCCTTTTTGTTGGCTTCCAGCTGAACCGAACGCTCAACAGGCACGACCCCACCTACGATAAAACGATCCACGTGCGAATAAACCGTCTTCACTTCATCCGGCGCGAACAAGGAATTGATGAGAAATTCTTCCCGCAGGCGGCTGGTGTCAAAAGTTTTAACTTCTCTCGGGTGCGAAGCGTAGCGAATATCCATTTCCATGAAAAAATCTCTCCCTTTAGGTTCAAATGTGTAAAAATAAGTTCATATAGGTTTAAATTACTCCAAATGAACCGATTATTCAAGCGGAAAATCGCCGATCCCGAAAAGCGACCTTCATCGATCCCCATAAGGTGGCTTCGTCTACTCCGAAAAGCAGTCTTCCTTTTATGCATAAAATCAGGCTTGTCGGTGGGAGACTATTATGGATGACAGCAAAATTTTCCACCGAGGAGGCTTCCGAACATGAGCGAACCGAACTATTTTGAGCACGTCTGCCAGGATACGATCCCGACCAAACCCGGAGAAGAGGACGTGACCGCTACGGATATGATCAGCAGTGCGGTTGAGGAAATCGTCGACAACATCGAGCACGCTTTCACCGATGACACGGAAAAGGACGAATGGAAGTGAGAAGTCGCCGTCCCCGCGCAAAAAAAGACGCCTCGTTCCGCTTGCCCGGCGGTTTCGGAGGCGTTCTGCAGCATCATTTGAAATGCTTCCAGAGAAAATCCAGGGTCAACAGCCCAACAGGTTTTTCCTTGAAGCCTTTGTCTTCCTGAGTTGCCAGCTCGGGCTTGCGGTAGCAGATCAGGTGCCGATAATAGCCGAATTTCCGGCACACTTCCGGCCTTGCGGCGTAAATTCCGCATTTGTCCCGGTCCAGATCGTAAAAGATGCACGTTCCGTACAATCTCGGTTGATTTTCAAGGTTGGAGCGGGTTTTGGCCGGCATCGATTTGATATGCTTTTTGATGCGTTTGAACTCCTGCTCGGTGACCGGAACCGGGCCGCAGCACATCCCTTTGCATCCTTGGCAGGGTAAAGTTTCCATAAGCAACCTCCTGTAACGGCGTTCTATTTCCGGAAATTTACATTGACATAAGCGGTAAAATGTGATATAATGAATTTCCGTTTTTGGTGAAAATATTTTAACATAAACTCAACAAAATGAAAAGTCAAATGAATCGGCAATCGATCTCAGGCAAGGACCTGGAATCGGCTGCCGATTTTTGCTGTCGCGGGACAGAAGATCATCCGAAAAAAAGATTTGAATAAAAATACAACAAAATGTATAATAATACGAAATTACGAAGAGGTGATGGCATGAATTCCCAAGTTCAAAGCGAAACGTCAAAACTGTTAAAAGAAGCGGAAGCTTCGCTTCTGTTCACGGCCAAACGGCCGGAGATTGTGTTCGAACGCGGTCAGGGCATGTATCTGTGGGATACGGAGGGCAGGAAGTATCTGGATTTTGTCGGCGGCTGGGCCGTGACCTGTCTGGGGCATTCGCCGGCTGTACTGCAGGAAGCGCTCGCCCGGCAAGCCTCCGTACTGGTGAATACGAGTCCGGCGTACTTGAACAGGCCGATGGTCGAATTCGCCAAGCTGCTGACGGATCACACCTGCTATGACAGAGTGTTTTTTGCCAGCAGCGGGGCGGAAGCGAACGAAAGTGCGGTCAAGCTGGCGAGAAAATACGGCTCCTTGAAGCTGGGAGGGGCTTTTGAGATTGTTACGACGACGAACAGCTTCCACGGACGTACGCTGGCTATGATGTCCGCAACCGGTAAAGCTTACTGGGAGCCGCTGTTCGCGCCAAAGGTGCCGGGCTTCCGGCACGTGCCTCTGAACGACATCGAGGCGTGCCTGCAGGCCGTCGGTCCGAACACTTGCGCGATTATGCTGGAGCTGGTCCAAGGTGAAGGGGGCGTTCACGCCGCCCATCCCGATTATGTGCGGAAGCTGCGCCAAATTTGCGACGAACGCTCGATTTTGCTCATTTTCGACGAAGTTCAAACGGGAGTCGGACGAACCGGCACCATGTTCGCGTACGAACATTACGGGATCGAAGCCGACATCATGACGCTCGGCAAAGGGATCGGGGGCGGCTTCCCGCTTTCGGCGATGCTGACGAAGGAGGCTTACAACTTGTTCGAGCCCGGCGATCAGGGCGGGACTTACACCGGACAGCCGCTGGCGATGGCTGCGGGCCTCGCCGTCTTCAGCGAGGTGATCCGCCTGAATTTGCCGCGAAAAGCGAAGGAGCAAGGGGACTATTTGCAGCAGCGGCTGCACGAAATCGCAGCGAAGCACGGCCTGCGCAACATTCGCGGCAAAGGGCTGCTGGCGGCTTTTGACCTGCCCGAGCCAAAAGGCGCCGAGCTGGTCGCAAATTGCTTGCAGGCCGGCCTGCTCGTCAATTCGCCGCAGCCTGCGACGATTCGTCTTATGCCGCCGTTAATCGTGAGCCGGGAGGACATTGACGAGATGCTGGCTGTTTTGGACCGCGAATTGGATCGTTTACGGGAGTGACAGCTCCGCAACGCGCGATTATCCTCGCATTGTCCGCAGCCCCGCTGCGTAGTATGCTATTCATGAAGAAGCATGAATGAGATAAACCTCTATCGAGGTCTTTCGAAGATGAGCGACCGCGTTTAGAGGTAGGTTTATTCGCCAATAAGAATGTGTTCTGCGCGCTTTAGCGCTGTAAAGAACTTAAACATTCTTATGTTGTAAAAAATGGCTTCAACGTGGAAAGGAGCGGCGCATGACGGGTTGGAATCGGGTCAATGACGGAACGAATGAACCGCCGAAGCTGGCCATCGAGCAATCTTGGTGGGCGATGTCCGGTTTGGGTCAAGACGGCAAGGAGTGGTCGACGGAAGAAAAGGTGGAGCGGATCGCTGAAGCGGGCTTCACGGGCATTTCCGGTTTTGTGCCGGCGCAGGCCGAGGCGGCGAAGTGGCACCGGCTCCTCGACCGGTACAAGCTGAGCTTCAGCGGCCTGGCTTATCCGCTCAAGGCGCAAGATATGGAGGGGCCGCTTCAGGCCGCCAAAGCGTTTGGCCGGGTGCGGTACATGAACATCCAGCTGATGGATGCGTTCGTTGTCGGCGAAGAGGCGCAGCGCTTGCTGGAAGGCGTGCTGGAAGCCTGCGAGCGCGCCGGCATCCCGGGTTTTATCGAGACGCACCGCGGCACGGTTACGCAGGATTTGATCCGCACGGCTCAGTATGTGGAACAACTTCCGCAGCTGCAGCTGACGATCGACCTGTCGCATTACGTCGTGGCCGGGGAAATGACCGGCGGCGGCAGCGAGCGGGCGGAGCGGCTTTTTGACCGGCTGCTGGCGCGAACGGCGGCCATTCATGCACGCGTGTCGAACGGCGAGCAGGTGCAGATCGATATCGGCCCGGATGGCGATCATCCTATGGCCGGCCATTTTGCTCGCTGGTGGAGGAAGGGCATGGAGCAGTGGCTGAAGCGGGCGATGCCCGGCGATGTGCTCCCTTTTGTCACGGAGCTCGGACCTCCGCGCAATTATGCGATAACCCGGATCGACGCTGAGGGACGGGAAGTGGAAATCTCCGACCGCTGGCAGCAAGCGCTGCTCCTGAAGCGGATCGCCGAGGAGCAGTGGCGGCAGGCGCGGAGCCGGCCATGAGCGGCGGCCTTTTTCAGAGCACGATGCTGGAGCGGGATTGCCATCCGCAGGTTATGGCTTACTATTTTAAACAATGGAACGGATTCCATATGCAGTTTCACCGGCACGATGCGATTGAAATCATGTATGCGATCCACGGCGCCTGCGATGTGGAAATTCAAACGAAACGGGAGGCGCACGATAGCGTCAGGCTGAAAAAGGGCGAGTTCATCATTTTGGATGCCAATGTGCCGCACAGGCTGCTGGTGGGCGAAGGCGCGCCCTGCCGGATGCTGAACGCCGAATTCCGCTTCGCCGACCGTAAGGGCGCATTCCCGTCGGTTCGGCAAATGGCGCTTGAAGACGGCGTATTGGCTTCATTTTTGACCGTACAGTCGCCTTATCTGGTGCTCCGCGATCCCGACGACGTGTACCACGTGCTCAAAAGCCTCGTACTGGAGCTTGACAGGCCCGGGGCCAAAAGCGAAACGATGGTGCACCTGCTTATGTCGCAGCTATTGATCCGGATCGCCAGACTGTGGCGGGAAACGTACCGCAGCGGCCAGCAGCAAAGCGACGTCTATGTGAAGCAGAGCATGGAGTATCTTCATCAAAACTACGACCGGGACATTCAGGTCAAAGATATCGCTGCGGCCGTCAGCCTGCATCCCGGCTATTTGCAGCGCATTTTCAAAACCAATACCGGCGTGACGCTGATGGAATATTTGACCTCGATCCGCATGGAAAAAGCAAAGATGCTGCTGCTCGAAACCGACGTGCAGATTGCGGAGATTTGCGATTATGTCGGGGTCGGCAGCCGGCAATATTTTCATATGCTGTTCAAAGCGTACACGAATCGGACGCCTTTGGAGTTCAGGCAGTCGATGGATACGCACATCATGAATTATCCGGAACAAAGTGAGGATTTTTGACAGACGCAGGGGTAAAAAGTGAGGAATTTGATAACGCTTCCGGCGGACGCTTTGCTACAATTGGTTTTGTGTAAGAAACCGAATGTGACAAAGAGAGGATGAAGTCTGATGTCGTTTAAAGTTGCTTTTATCGGGGCGGGAAGTATCGGATTTACCCGTGGTTTGCTGCGGGATTTGCTCGCGGTGCCTGAATTTCACAATATGGAAGTCGCTTTTACGGACATCAATGCGCACAACCTGGAGATGGTGACGGAGCTCTGCCAGCGGGATATTCGCGAGAACGGTTTGGCGATTCAAATCCAGGCGACGACGGACCGCAGGGAAGCTTTGAAAGATGCGAAATATGTATTATGTACGATTCGTGTAGGCGGGCTTGAAGCTTTTGCTACGGACGTGGACATTCCGCTGAAATACGGCATCGACCAATGCGTCGGCGATACGCTGTGCGCGGGCGGCATTATGTACGGACAGCGCGGCATCGCCGAGATGCTGAACATTTGCAAAGATATTCGCGAGACGGCTGCGCCGGACGTGCTGCTGCTCAACTATGCGAACCCGATGGCGATGCTGACTTGGGCGTGCAACAAATACGGCGGCGTGCGCACGATCGGCTTGTGTCACGGCGTGCAGGGCGGGCACTGGCAGATTGCCGAGGCGTTCGGCCTGAAGCAGGAGGAAGTCGATATCATCTGCGCCGGCATTAACCATCAGACGTGGTACATCCAAATCCGCCATAACGGCGAAGATTTGACCGGAAGGCTGCTCGAAGCTTTCGAGAAGCATCCGGATTTCAGCCGCACCGAAAAAGTGCGCATCGATATGCTGCGCCGTTTCGGCTACTACAGCACGGAGTCCAACGGGCACCTGAGCGAATACGTGCCCTGGTACCGCAAGCGGCCGCAGGAAATCGCCGAATGGATCGATCTCGGCAGCTGGATCAACGGGGAAACCGGCGGCTATTTGCGCGTATGCACGGAAGGCCGCAACTGGTTCGAGACCGATTTCCCGAACTGGATGAAAGATCCGGCCCTGGAGTACAAGCCGGAAAAGCGCAGCCACGAGCACGGCTCGTACATCATTGAAGGCCTGGAGACCGGCCGTGTGTACCGCGGGCATTTCAACGTGGTGAACGACGGCGTTATCGCCAACCTGCCGGCCGATGCGGTGATCGAAGCTCCGGGCTACGCGGACCGCAACGGAATTTCGATGCCGCGCATCGGTGATCTGCCGCTGGGGCCTGCGGCCGTATGCAATGCGAGCATCTCCGTACAGCGGCTTGCCGTAGAAGCCGCCGTGCACGGCGACGACAAACTGCTGCGCCAGGCGTTCATGATGGACCCGCTCGTCGGCGCAGTGTGCAATCCGAAGGAGATTTGGCAGCTTGTCGACGAAATGCTCGTCGCGCAGGAGCAGTGGCTGCCGCAGTACGGCAGCGCGATTGCCGAAGCGAAGCGGCGCCTCGCTTCGGGCGATCTGATCCCGACGAGAGACTACGAGGGCGCGGCGCGCCTGAAGGTGAAATCCGTCGAGGAGATGAAGCAGGACCGCGAAGCCGCCAACAAAAACGCCGGCGAATCGGACAAAGGCAAGGACCGCGCAGCGGCGGCGCACTGATCCGTTCGGCTCGGGGCGCACTCGCCTGCGGCCGATTTGAGCGGCTAGCGCGGCGTTGAGCTGCGCTGTGCTGCAGCGCGTTGCGGTAAGCTGAGCCGCGCTGCGCTGCCGCCGGAGCGCTGCTGCCCGGAGTCTGTATTTTAAAGCGGGCATCGGTTATAATGGATGAAACTGAAAAAGGACCTTGCGGTCCTTTTTTTACGCTGCCGAAAGTCGACCGAAAGCTGTCAGGCTGCGAAACACTGCGCGCTGGGAGCTGCGTGCGGTGCGAAGGCCGGGCCCGGTGTTTGGGCGCGGAAACGTGCAGTTTTCAGGCTGCCTGAGAAAGCCGCGACTTTCTATTAGGGCAGCCGGAGGGTAGTCCTGGTTGGGAGCGCAGCTTCCAGGCCAGGACTGGCTAGGCTAGGCTAGCCAGCCCGAAAACCTGCAAAAGTGCAGGCTTTTTCAGCGATTAGGGGGCATTTTGAGGAAAAGCCTGCGATTGTGCAGGAATTTCCGCCGAAAATGGGCCTGAGCTCAAGTATTCGCAAAAAAACCTGCACATTTGCAGGAATATTTCGTTGCCAACGCGTTGATGAGCAAAAACCTGTACGTTTGCAGGAATATTTTGCTGCGTGAGCATCAACGAGCCCAAAACTGCATTTTTGCAGCAATTTTTGCACGCGCTGTGGCGGGTGGGCGTGCTATCTTCTGGTGCATCAGTTTTTTCAATAGTCTGGTTTTTATAGGCTTTTTGCTCAATGCCAATAGCGTGGTCGGCCGGCCGCTGTCGTGCAGCGAAACACCGTGCGCCGGGAGGTACGTGTGGTGGAACTAAGCGGACTCTGCGCGCGAGAGCTTATCAGTAGGCTGACGTCCACGGCGTCATGGGAGATTTTACAGGTTTTCTGCGGGTTTTCTGCACGCGCCGCCAGTGAGCGGGTTTTTCGGCAGTTTTTTCGTATGTCGGGTACAAAGGAAAGTATCGTTTTCTGCACATGAGAGGAGCGACGGAAATGTCGAACATCGGAGTATGGGAACCGGCCGAGCCGGGAGTGAAGCGCTGTATTTTGAAGGCCGAAGGCGGCCTCATGATGATGGAAGTGCATTTTGAGCCGGGGGCGGAAGGGTACGAGCACAGCCATGTGCACGAGCAAATGTCCTACTGCCTGAAAGGTCGGATCGAGTTCAGAATCGACGGCACGGCGACGGTGATCGGGCAGGGGCAGTCCATTTACATACCAAGCGGGGCCAAGCATGGAGTGACGGCACTGGAATCGTCCGCGCTGCTGGATGTGTTCACCCCTGTCCGCGAAGATCTTGTAAAACGCGGTTAAATGCCGGATCGAACCGAACCGTTTAAGTATGGGACTTGACCACCGCCGTGCAGTACTGCAACGTACGCCGTGAGAGGGCACGCCCGGAGAGTTGATCCGAATTTTTGCGCCACCCGCAAATCATACAATGAAAAAACCGGTTTAACCGCCGGTTGCCGCATTCGCTTTTTTGGGCGAACAACATTGTGTGAGTTGGAGTGGCGCTTTTTTACCACATAAGAATGTTTAAAGTTCTTTCCAGCGCTAAAGCGTGAAGAACAGCATTCTTATTGGCGAATAAACCTACCTCTAAACGCGGTCGCTCATCTTCGAAAGACCTCGATAGAGGTTTATCTCATCGCGGCGAACCTGCAGTGTGAACGACCGCTTTTATTGAACGAACGCAATCGATCCGAAATGTGATATAATAGAACATAACATGAACGAAACGTACAAGGAGCTGCACCATGTTTGCTATCGAACGGTTAAATAAAATCAAAGAACTGCTTTACCAGCACAAACGGGTCGATGTGGTCGAGCTTAGCGAGCTTTTTTCCGTGACGGAAGTGACGATCCGCAGAGATTTGGACAAGCTGGAGCAGAGCGGTTTTTTGGTGAAAACATACGGCGGAGCGGTGATCAACGACAAGCTCGGCGCAGCCCGGGAGGCGGCTGTTCTCGAGGCGGATGATAAAACGATTGAAGAAAAGCGGATGATCGGCAAAATTGCCGCACAAATGATCGAGAACGGCGACGCGATCTATCTCAGTCCAGGCACGACTTGTCTGGAAATCGCCCGCAGCCTGAACGATAAGAAGGTGACCGTCGTCACGAACGACATGGTGATCGGCCTCGCCTTGAAAGACGCCGCAGGCGTCAAAGTGATCGTCACCGGCGGGGATCTCGTGCAGGCCGGTTCGACGCTGGTCGGGGGTTTTACGCTGCAGGCGCTCAGCGGCATTTACATCAACAAGGCGTTTGTCGGTGTCAAGGGTGTGCATCGAGATGCCGGGTATACGGTTGGCAGCTACGAGGAAGCGATGATTTTACAGGAAGTGAAAAAAATTTCCAGCGAAATTATCGTCGCAGCCGATTACACGAAATTCAACCGGACCGGGTTTGCCAAGCTCGGCGACTTGACGATGGCCAAAAAGGTCATTACGAACAAGCAGGTGCCGTCCGAGTTCAAAACGTTTTTTTTCGAGCACGCCGTCGCTTTGTATACAACCTTTGAGCTGGAATAAACCGTACTGCACTTGAACCTTTTGAAGAAATGAGGCACGCAGGGTGAACAATTTTTTGGAAATGAAGGGCATTACGAAACGCTTCCACGACAACGTCGTTTTGAACAATGTCGCGTTGAGCGCGGGTGAAGGCCAAGTGCATGCGCTGATCGGCGAAAACGGGGCAGGCAAATCGACTTTGATGAAAATATTGGCCGGGCTGTTCCAGCCGGATTCCGGCGACATTTATATCAATGGCCGGCAGGTGTCGATCCAAAGCCCCAAACAGGCGCAAGAGCTCGGAATCGCCATGATCCACCAGGAAATCCGGCTGTTCCAAGATTTGAACATTGCTGAGAACGTTTTCATACGCAGGGAACCGGTGAAAAAATGGACCCGGCTGATCGATTGGGACAGCGCTTACAAAGAAACCGGTGAATATCTCAAAAAGTTCGAGCTGAATTTCCATGCGCGAACGCTTGTCAGCACGCTCAGCATCGGGCAGCAAAAGCTCGTCGAAATCATCAAGGCCTACTCGCAGCACGCCAAAATTATGATTATGGACGAGCCGACCGCAGCGCTGACGGAGCAGGAAATCGAACTGCTGTTCAACATTATTCGCGAGATGAAAAAGCACGGCATTACGATCATATATATTTCGCACCGGATCGAGGAGCTGCAGCGGATCGCCGACCGGGTTACGGTAATCCGGGACGGTGAAGTCGTCCAGACGTACGGCATCGGCGAAGTCGATCTGAACGGAATCGTCAAAGTGATGGCCGGCAAGGACGTGGCGGACCGCTATCCGAAGCTGAAGGTGAAGCACGGGGATGAAATATTGCGCGTAGAGAACGTCGGTTACAACGGGCGGATCGAGCATATTCATTTTGCCGTGCGGCGAGGCGAAATTATCGGGCTGACCGGACTGAGCGGCTCGGGTCGCAGAACGCTGGCGAAAGTGCTGTTCGGCATATACGGGCCTTTCGAGGGCGCGATCGTGCTGAACGGCAAAACGTTCACTTCCATGACTCCCCACCTGGCCAAAAAGCACGGTCTTTGTTACGTGACCGGGCTGAATTCGGAGGAAGGGCTTATCTCCAATTCGCCGATATCCGAGAACATCACGCTGACGAACTTGAAGCGGGTGTCCCAAGCCGGGTTTTTGAATCGCGAGAAGGAAGCCGAAGCTGCCAAAGATTTGGTGGAACGGCTGGAAATATCGGTCAGCGAGCTGGAAAACGTCGATAATTTAAGCGGCGGCAAGCAAAAAAAGGTCATTTTGGCCAAGTGGCTGTTCGCCAACGCGAAAGTGCTGATCATCGAAGAGCCGACGGCCGGCATCGATATCGGCTCGAAGATGGACATTTACAACATCATGAACGAGCTTGTGCTTGCGGGGGCGTCGATCATTATGATTTCGTCGGACCTGCCGGAAATTATGGGGATGTCCGACCGGATTATGGTCATGTACAACGGGCAAATCCGCAAAATCTTTAACCGCAACGAAGCGACGCAGGAGCATATTTTGTACTATGCCTCGGGCGGCAAATAAAGCGATGAGCGGGAAACACGGCGGAGCGGGCGGGCTGCGGCGTGTTTTTTGTTGTTTCGGGCGCGGCTTGCCAGCCCGCAAGCTCTGCGTTCGCGCGACCGCAGGCGGTCGAACGATTCACCGCCCACCGGCATGCAGCGCAGCACCGTCCGTTGACGGGGTGCTTACTGCCGCGATCAGAAAATTTGCGCAAGTCAGGCTGTTGAGAATCCACCAAAAGTATGACCTAAATGCCCTTCTCAGATTGTTTTAAATCGTCCCCCACATAAAATTTAATCTGAGGGGAAATCCATTGGACTTTCAGTCGTGAGGGGCTGAATGCCTAGGATGAGCGGAAAAGCCTCAGTTTTACAGGCTGCCCGGAAGCCCACACGCCAGAGTTGGTCGCACAATCTGCCTGGTTGCACGAAGAAAACCTGCAAAAGTACAGTTTTTGCTCGATGGATACGTCCGCTGCGAAAAATTCCTGCAATTGTGCAGGCTTTTCGCCGCGAACATGGGCTCAGGTTCATTTTCACGGGATATTCCTGCACAATCGCAGGCTTTTCGCCAAAATGGACCATTTATAAGGAAAAAGCCTGCACTTTTGCAGGCTTTCTTCCTGACAAGCCGTTTTGTGCCCCACTTCAGCGCCACAATTATGTAGGAGTAGCGTGGGTTGGGGAAGAACGGCTATGCCCCTTATCAACTATCTGACATCTGCAGGGATTTTTCACTTTAGGCGTATCAACGAGCAAAAACTTGCGCTTTTGCAGGCACTCTCCGCATTGCCAAGCAGATGTGTTGTCTCCTAGTGTGGGGGTGTTAACAGCCTGCACGCAGTAGACCTGATTCTTTTCATTCTGAGGGTATCGTCTACGGCAGACGTTATGAGAGTTTTGCAGGTTTTCTGCGCATGACCGGTGATTCGCCGGTTCCGGCGAGCGGGGTGGACAATGTTCTTTTAGGGTTGAAACGAACATAAATGATCAAAAATGAAATCAAAAATTCAAAAAAGTTCTATTCATTTCAATTTTATCGTGTTATACTGTGTTTGCGAATACAGATGATGCGCTGAATAAGAAGGATAGGAGCAGGCCGCTTATGTCTGAGTTTATTTTGGAATTGAGAGCGATTACAAAGACGTTTCCGGGGGTTACAGCGCTCGATCAGGTGCAGTTCCAGCTGAGGCCGGGCGAGATCCACGCTTTGATGGGGGAGAACGGCGCCGGCAAGTCGACGTTTATCAAAATCATCACAGGGGTGCATGCCCCGGATGCGGGCGAGATGTACGTGAACGGCGAGAAGGTGCATTTTAACAATCCGAACGATGCACGCAAGCTGGGAATTGCCGCGATTTATCAGCACGTTACCTGTTATCCGGATTTGAGCGTCACGGAAAATATTTTTATGGGACACGAAAAAATTCAAAAAAGCACCAAACGCATCCTGTGGAGCGAGATGCACGAGGAAGCGGGCAGGCTGCTCAAAGAGCTGGGCGCAAGCTTCGACCCGAAAACGCAGATGGGGGCGCTCAGCATTGCGCAGCAGCAAATTGTCGAAATTGCGAAAGCGCTTTCTACGAATGCGAAGATTATCATTATGGACGAACCGACGGCGGCGTTGACCAAACGGGAGAGCGAGGAGCTGTACAAAATTGCCGAAAGGCTGCGGGACCGGGGGACGGCGATTATTTTTATCTCCCACAGGTTTGAAGACATGTACCGGCTGGCGAGCAGGGTGACCGTGTTTCGGGACGCGCAGTATATCGGCTGCTGGGGCATTCACGATATTACGAACGAAGAGCTGATCGTAGCTATGGTAGGCCGGGAAATTACGCAGCTGTTTCCGAAAAAGGAAACGAGGCCCGGCGACGAAGTACTGCGCGTCGAGGGCGCGGGTCGGACCGGATTTTTCGCCGATATCTCTTTTGCGGTTCGGAGGGGCGAGATTGTCGGGTTGACCGGGCTGGTCGGATCGGGGCGAAGCGAGGTGTGCCAGGCGATATTCGGCATTCATGCTTTGGACAGCGGCCGTATATATCTAAAGGGAAAAGAAATGCGGATCAAAAGTCCATTGGAAGCGATGAAATCGGGAATCGGCTATTTGCCGGAGGACCGGCAGCAGCAGGGGCTGGTGCTGGAATGGGAAATCGGGAAAAACATCACGCTTCCGTTTATCGGCAAATTTTCGAAGCAGGGTTGGCTGAATGTGAACAAGGAAGCGGAAACCGCGAAGGCGCTGGCGGAAAAAGTAAGCGTCAAAGCGGGCAGCATCTTCGATCTGGTCAGCTCCCTGTCCGGCGGCAACCAGCAAAAGGTCGTCTTCGCCAAGCTGCTGACGGCGGATCTGGACGTCATCATTCTCGACGAGCCGACCAAGGGCGTCGATGTGGGAGCCAAATCGGCGATATACGAAATCATCGGCGAGCTGGCGGCGCAAGGCTACGGGGTGCTGCTCGTGTCTTCGGAAATGCCGGAAGTGCTCGGCATGTGCGACCGCATCGTCGTGATGCGGGAAGGCCGGGTGACGGCCACGATGGACCGCAAGGATGCGACGCAGGAAGCGATTCTTGAAGCAGCGATGACCGGCAATCCTGCAAATGCATCGATGCGCGCGACAGTCGGATAACGAACAAGAGGTGGGGGCATTATGGCTGAAAGTACGACAGCTAAAACAACGCTAAACGCGAGTCCGGGAAAAAAAGCGTCGATAAGCGCCGGCATAGCTAAATTCAGAGAGCTTGGGCTGCTTGGTTTTATTATTTTGCTGTCCATTGCCGTCCAACTGCGCAATCCGAGCTTTTTAACGTTGGAGAACGTCAATGATCTGGTCAAAAATACCGCGATTTTAAGCATCCTCGCCGTCGGCATGATGCTCGTGATCGTGACGAGAGGAATCGATCTTTCCATCGGCGCAACGCTCGCCCTCTCGGGGATGGTTGCTGCGCTGACGGTAACGTTTTATCCCGGGCTTCATCCGGTATTCGCGATTTTGCTCGGTACGTCCATCGGAGTTGTATGCGGTTTCATGTTAGGTTTTCTCGTAGCCAAAGTGGGTGTGCTGCCGATTATCGCGACGCTAGGCATGATGAACGTGTTCCGAGGATTGACGTATACGGTCAGCGGAGGCAAATGGGTCAGCGCCCACCAGATGCCGGAAAGCTTTAAAGCGATCGCCACGACTTCGGTTTTGGGCGTGAATACGCTCATCGTGATCGCCGTTTTGATCTACATCGTGTTCTATTATTTCATTAACCACACGAGAACCGGACGGCAAATTTACGCTGTGGGGAGCAACCCGGAATCGGCCAAAATCAGCGGCATCAACAATACGAAAATTTTGTGGCTGGTCTATACCGTTATGGGCGCTTTGTCCGGGCTTGCGGGCGTCCTGTGGGTCGCCAAGTTCGCATCGGCCCAGGGCGATACCGCGATGGGATACGAATTAAGCGTCATCGCCGCTTGCGTGCTCGGGGGCGTCAGCATTGCCGGGGGCTCGGGCAAAATCGGCGGACTTTTGCTGGGCGCGATTCTCCTGGGCATTCTCAATAACGCGCTGCCATTGATCAACGTTTCTCCTTTTTGGCAGATGGCGATTCAGGGGACGATCATTCTCATCGCCGTGCTCATTAACGCAGTCGTAAAAAGAGGCGTGGACCGCAACCATCTCATGAGGAGGAAAATTTAACATGGCACAAACCCGCTTGCTGGGCGGCCGCAAACCGCTGCAAATCAAAAGCTTCTTTTTTCAATGGGAATGGCTGCTCGTCCTCATTTTTATTCTGGTCAACGTGATGAACGCTTATTTGTCCCCGTATTATATGAATATCGAAAATTTGCGCGATGCGACGATGAGCTTTCTTGACAAAGCTTTTATCGTGCTGCCGATGGTGCTGATTATGATTCTCGGCGATATCGACATTTCCGTCGCTTCGACGGTTGCGCTGTCATCCGTCGTTATGGCGGACTTGTACCACCGGGGAGTTCCGATGGAACTGGCCATCGTCATTTGCCTGCTGGTCGGGACGCTCTGCGGTTTGGTCAACGGCCTGCTGATCGTCAAATTCAAGGAGCTTTCGTCCGTGATCGTGACGCTGTCGACGATGATTATTTATCGCGGTATCGCTTACATTATTTTGGAAGATCAGGCGAAGGGGCAGTTCCCCGACTGGTTCAGCTTTTTCGGCTGGGAATATATCGCCGGCATTCCGTTTATTTTGATCGCCTTCGCCTTCTTTGCCGTGCTGTACGGTCTGCTGCTGCATAAAACGACGTTCGGCCGCAGAATTTACGCGATGGGCAACAATATGACCGCAAGCCGTTTTTCCGGCGTTCAGGTCGATAAAATCAAAATCATTGTGTTTGCGCTCGCCGGCCTGATGGCTGCGATTACCGCTATTTTCCTCACATCGAGAATGGGCAGCACGCGGCCCAACGTCGCAAACGGCTACGAGCTGGACGTTATCGCCATGGTTGTGCTCGGAGGCATCAGCACGGCAGGCGGCAAAGGGAGGATGATCGGCGCGATTCTCGCCGTATTTTTGATTGGCATGCTCAGCTACGGCCTCGGTTTGGTGAACGTGCCCGCCCAGGCGCTGCTCATCATTATCGGTCTGCTGCTGATTGTTGCCGTGATGGTCCCCAAGCTTAAACCGGCAAAAGGCCGGCTGCGAAAAGCGGCGTAACGTACTGCCGATATCAAACGGTTCAGGCGGAGCGGAAGGCTATTGCGGCCTGCCGGTTAAGCGGCGGGCTTCATTGCCGACGATGCAAATATACAGTACATAGGTATAGTATATTAAGCTTGCGGTGACTTCGGCGGCCTGAACCGATTTGCATATATCCAATTAAAGGGAGGACAAAAAATGAAAAAGCTGGTTTTCACCTGTTTGACCTCGGTTTTGGCTTTATCGCTTATTGCAGGATGCGGGGGTGCGGCACAGCCTGCCGACGGAAGTAAAGGAGCAGGCGCAAGCGGCGGTAAAAAGAAATTCGCCATCGTTTTCAAAAATACGGGGAACCCTTTCGGAGAGAAGCAGATGGAGGGCTTCAAAAACGCGATAACGGAGCTTGGTGGGGAACCGATTCTGAAAGCGCCGGATCAGCCGACCGCCGAAGCCCAGATCAAAATGATCGAGGAGCTCATTTCGCAAAAAGTCGATTCTATCGCCATAGCGGCGAACGATCCGGATGCGCTCCAGCCCGCTTTGAAAAAAGCGATGAACGCGGGCATCAAAGTGCTTTCCCTCGATTCCGCGGTCAATGCGCAAAGCCGGCTCGTGCACGTCAACCAGGCGGACCCCGAGCGGATCGGCCGCGTGCAGGTGCAGGCGATTTCCGAAATGATCGGCGGCAAAGGCGAAATCGCCGTGCTGAGCGCTACCTCGCAAGCGACGAATCAGAATGCCTGGATCGAGTGGATGAAAAAAGAGCTGGAAGATCCGAAATACAAAGATATCAAGCTGGTGAAAGTAGCCTATGGCGACGACTTGCGGGATAAAAGCGTTTCGGAAACCGAGGCGCTGCTCAAATCTTTTCCGAATTTAAAAGGCATTATCGCTCCTACGACCGTAGGTATCGCAGCCGCGGGCAAGGTGTTAACCGACAAAGGGCTGAAAGGTAAAGTGTTCCTGACCGGGCTCGGACTGCCCAGTGAAATGGCCGAATACATCGATAGCGGCGTCTGTCCGTGGATGTATTTGTGGAATCCGGTCGACGTCGGCTATTTGGCCGGATATGCGGCTGACGGGCTTGTGAAGGGAACGCTTACGGGCAAAGTCGGTGAGAAGTTTGTGGCCGGCAGACTCGGAGACAAACAAGTGATCAAAGACGGTGAAGGCACGCAAATCATGTTGGGCGATCCGTTCAAATTCGACGCGAAAAATATCGCCGAGTGGAAAAAGGTGTATTGACCGTAAGCGGCAGCGGAAATTCGCCTAGACGTGGACGGTCAAGGAAGAATACGTCCGGTTGCACCGGCATCCGTGGCCTGCAGGGCTGGCGAAAGCGCCTTGCCAGCCACAGGCGGCCTGCAAAGCCCGCGAAATCGGCTTGCCAGCCACTGGCAGCCTGCAGGTCCGGGTGAAGCGCCCCGCCGGCCACAGGCGTCCTGCAAAGCCTGCGAAATCGGCCAGCCAGCCACAGGCGTCCTGCAAAGCCCGCGTAATCGGCCTGCCAACCATCCGCCGCCAGCAAAAGCCTGCGAAAGTGCAGGCTTTTGTGCCGGAAGCGGCCCGTTTTTGGAAAAAGCCTGCGATTGTGCAGGAATTTCCCGCCATGAAGGCCTGAGCCTTACATTTTGGCGAAAAAAACTGCACATTTGCAGGAATATTCCGAAACCAGCGCATCAAGGAGCAAAAAGATGTACTTTTGCAGGTTTTTTGCGCATGCCGATGATTTTAGCCCTTAGTGCTGGCGCTGCGAAAACTCCATCCGCATGAAAAAAAACATCAAGCATATCGGACGCGCCCCAAAAGATTCTTTTAGCGTAGAATTTTACTGATTATCATAGCTTTATCGGGTAGGCTCGGGCGGGAATTACGTTTATTATGGAGATAGTTTGTCTTTCTAAGCCATTTATTCCCTAATAGAGGTGATAGCATGCCGCAAAAATTCCCGCCCGTCAGCTCCAAACTGCCTGTTTTTATGCATGGAGCGGACTATAATCCCGATCAATGGCAGCACGATCCGAAAGTTTTGGAAGAAGATATCCGCATGATGAAATTAGCCAAATGCAACGTTATGGCGATCGGCATATTCGCCTGGTCGGCCCTTGAGCCGGAAGAAGGCGTGTTCACCTTCGAGTGGCTTGACCGCGTTCTGAATACGTTTGCCGCGAACGGTATTTATGCCTGGCTGGCAACGCCGAGCGGGGCCAGACCGGCCTGGATGGCGGAAAAATACCCGGAGGTGCTGCGCGTCGGCAGCAACCGGGTACGCAATTTGTTCGGCGCCCGCCACAATCATTGCTACACTTCACCGGTTTACCGGGAAAAGGTCGACTTGATGAACACCAAGCTGGCCGATCGGTATGCGTTTCATCCGGCGGTTGTCGGCTGGCATATATCCAATGAGTACGGCGGAGACTGTCACTGCAATTACTGCCAGGACGCGTTCCGCCAGTGGCTGCAGCGCAAATACGGCACGCTGGAAGCTTTGAATGCGGCTTGGTGGACGGCTTTTTGGAGCCACACCTATACGAGCTGGTCGCAGATCGAATCGCCGGCTCCGCATGGGGAAAATCTGGTCCATGCGATGAATCTGGACTGGAAGCGGTTCGTCACCGATCAGACGGTCGACTTTTGCCGCCGGGAGATTGCGCCGCTCAAGGCGAAAAATGCCGATCTGCCCGTCACGACCAACCTTATGGACGCTTACGAAGGCCTTAATTACTGGAAATTCAAAGATGTGCTCGATGTTATTTCCTGGGACGCTTATCCGACCTGGCACGACGCTGCGGATCAAAGCGATCTGGCGGCCTGGTTCGCGCTCAATCACGACATGTTCCGTTCGATCAAAGGCGGCCGGCCCTTCCTGCTGATGGAAAGCACGCCTAGCTTGACGAACTGGCAGCCGGTCAGCAAGCTGAAGCGTCCGGGCATGCATTTGCTCGCTTCGCTGCAGGCGGTAGCCCACGGCTCGGACTCGGTCCAGTATTTTCAGTGGCGCAAAAGCCGCGGAGCGAGCGAAAAGCTGCACGGCGCCGTAATCGATCATGCCGGTCACGAGCATACGCGCGTGTTCCGGGACGTGGCGGAAGTCGGCGGTGCGCTTGAGAAGCTGGCGGAAGTTATCGGAACCGCCGTCCCTGCGGAAGCGGCGATTATTTTCGACTGGGAGAACCGCTGGGCGGTCAAAGACTCGCAAGGTCCGCGCAACAAGGGAGTGAAGTACGAGGAAACGGTTCTCAGCCATTACCGGGCGTTCTGGGATCAGGGCGTTCCTGTAGACATCATCGATATGGACTGTGATCTGGCAAAATACAAGCTGGTTGTTGCGCCGATGCTTTATCTGGTGCGCCCGGGCGTGGGAGAACGGATCGAGCAGTTCGTTCGGAACGGCGGAACGTTCGTCGCCACTTACTGGTCGGGCGTCGTGGATGAGAACGATTTGTGCTTCCTTGGCGGATTTCCGGGCCCGCTTCGCCAAACTTTGGGCATTTGGGCGGAGGAAATGGACGGTCTGCACGATCATGATACGAACAGCATCGTGTTTCAGGAAGGCAATCCGCTGCGGCTGACAGGCACATTTGAAGTGCGTGAATTGTGCGAGCTCATTCATACGGAAGGTGCGGAAGCGCTGGCGGTGTACGGAGACGACTTTTATGCGGGGCGTCCGGCTGTAACCGTCAACCGGCTTGGCAGCGGCAGGGCGTACTATATCGCTGCCCGCGCGGAAGCGTCGTTCAACCGCGCTTTTTACGAGCACGTATTCCGTGAAGCCGGGGTGAAACGCGCGTTGGAGACGGATTTGCCGGAACAAGTAACTGCGCAGGTTCGCACCGACGGGGAGCATGAGTACGTCTTCGTCATGAACTTCGGCAAAACCGGACAGGCAGTCGAACTGGATGCGGCGACGGCGGTATACACCGACCTGCTGTCTGCCGGAGAAGTTCAAGGCAGCTTGACGCTGCCGTCGTACGGCGTCCGTGTTTTAAAAAGAGCCCGCCCATAAGAAGGGCGGCTGGTTACAAGCGCTGCGGCGCTGCGTTTCCGCTTGGCCCAGCTCGGTCCGGCCCTGTTTGGCTCGGCTCGGAGAACACGCCCGCTAGAAACGGTGTCGCCCGGCGGCGCAGAAAAAGCCTGCAAAAGTGCAGGCTTTCTCCGTGAAAACGGCTCGTTTTGGCGAAAAGCCTGCGATTGTGCAGGAATTTTCGGCTAAAACGAGTCTGAGCCCATATTTGCTGCGAAATGCCTGCACAATTGCAGGAATTTTTCGCTGCAAGCGTATCGACGAGCAAAAAACTGCACTTTTGCAGGCTTTCCGCTCATTGCCAATGACGATGGGCCAGTTCAGGCGGGAGGGTGTATCAGCAGTCGAGTTTTCATAGGTTTTGCGGGGTGACATTCAGCACGTCATGAGAGATTTCACAGATTTTACGGCCTGCCGGGCTACCTGGCTGCTGGGCCGCTTCAACGAACGGCGGCGCATCCCGCTTCGTCCATGTTTTGGCTCATCCATACCTATGGCCCCCAATAAGAAGCTGTCCCTTAAGTCATTATAATGACGAAGGGGCGGCATTTTTTTTCGTTTTAAAGGAGAAATCTCCATGCATCGCGAACCAATCTTCTATGATTCGACACACTTACGACAGAAACGTGGTGGTTAGGGATGAAATTCTGGATTCAGAACCGGCTGCTGGAAATTCGGGCTTGGCGCATTACGACAAAGCTGTTTCTTTTGATCACGGTCAGCATGCTGCTCAGTTCGGGCATTTCCTTTGCAGGTCTGCAGGTTGCCTATTCGACTTACGACGAGCAAATTTACCAGAAGTCCTCGCAGGTGCTCAATCTTTCTTCCACGCTCATTGAGAATGAGCTGAGCAAAATCGAGCGGCTTACTTTTAACGTCATGTCGGACGTGCAGATCCAGCAGGATTTGGCGGTTATGAACGGCAACCCTTCCGAGTACGACCGGATTCAGGCGCGCACAAGGCTTGTCGACCGGCTCGTGCAGTATATCAATACGGAGACGTATATCGTGTCGGCCGATATTTTGGATACGGGCAGCGGCAGCTTTTCCAGCGGGAATTTGATAACGTTTTCAAGCGAGCGGCAGAAACAGGTGCTGGATGCGGCGAACCTTCATGTCGGCAGCCTGGGGTGGGTTTTTCCCGATGATGAGGATTACAGCCTGATCGCTTCGAGGCAGATCCGCTCGTTTAATAACCTGGAGATGAAAAAGCTGGGGGTGCTCGTCGTCAGAGTGAACCTGGAAAAAATCGTCGACAGGCATGCCGGCGAGGCGGTGACGAGAGAAGGCGAGATGCTGATCGTCTCGGGCAATAAATTAGTTTATCCGCGCACGTCCGGCATGAGCTCCCTGATCGGCGATTCGAGCCCCGCTGCTTTAAAAGGCTTCCGGATTATCGACGACGGGGGAGAGAAATATTTTGTCTCGCATATTCACTCGGATTATATGGGCTGGACGTATTACAATACGATTCCTTTTCAAAAAATTTTCCACCGCATCATTATGATGAAAAATGTGATGATCGCCGCGTTCATCGTCAGCTTCCTGCTCGTGGCCGGCTTCGGAATCGCCATGGCGAGAAGCATTACGCGGCCGATCGAAAGTCTCATTGCGAGCATGCGCGGCCTGCAAATCGGCGACCTGGAAAATTCGGACTTTCCGCTGAAAGCGCCTCCGGATATGCAGATGGACGAGGTCGGGCTGCTGTATCGCACGTACCGGATGATGATTTTGCGCATTCAGGAGCTGATTAAAGAAAACTACACGAAGCAGCTCATGATCCGAGAGACGGAGTTTCGCTCTTTGCAGGCGCAAATCAATCCGCATTTTTTGTACAATACGCTGGAGTCGATCAACTGGATATCCAAGATGAACGGGCAGACGCAGGTGTCGCAAATGGTGGAAGCGCTGGGCTTTTTGCTGCGTTCTTCGATCAACATGAAGCAGGACATGATTACGGTCGGAGCCGAGCTGGAGCTTGTCCAGCACTATGTGACGATTCAGAAAGTCAGATTCGAGGAACGGCTCGACTTCGGCATGTCGGTTCCGGATGAGCTGAAAAGCTGCGGCATACCGAAGCTGACGCTGCAGCCGCTGATGGAGAACGCGGTAAAGTATGCGCTCGAAGTGAAGCTGGAGCCGTGCGTGATCCGAATTGCTGCCAAAGAAGTCGGCGAAGCGCTGGAAATAACGGTCGAGGACAACGGGCCGGGGATCGATGAGCATTATTTGCAACAAATTATGAACGGTGAAAAGAAGTCGAAAGGAACCGGAGTCGGCCTGAAAAACATCGACGAGCGGATCAAAATCGCTTTCGGGGAGCAATACGGGATCCGGATCGGCAACAGAGAAGAAGGCGGAGCTTGTGTCACTGTTCGAATACCATGTATGAAGAGGGGGTAGCCGTTTATGTATAAAGTTTTGCTTGTTGACGATGAACGCATGATTTTGGAAGGAATTTCTTCGATTGTCGATTGGAGATCTGCGGAGACGCAATTGGCGGGAACGGCGCGCAACGGGATTGAGGCGTATTCGTTCGTAAGCGAGCATGCGCCCGACATCATTATCAGCGACATCCGCATGCCGGGCATGGACGGGCTGGAACTGGTCGCGAAGGTGAAAGAAACGCATCCGCGCATCCGCTTTATTATGCTGTCCGGCTTTGACGAGTTTGAATACGCCCAGGCTGCGATGCAGTATGGGGTCAAGCATTATTTGCTCAAGCCCTGCAACGAGAACGCGATCATTGCTTCGCTAAAAGAAATCGCCGGCGAGTTCAGGCAGGAGGAGAGCAAGGAAGATTTTATCCGCTCGATGAAGGACAATATGCGCAAAGTGCTGCCGCACGTGAAAGAGCAGTTTTTGAAGGAGTTTGTCATGAACAAATCGTATGGCAGCCGCGAATGGGAATATTACAGCGAGCTCTTCGGGCTGCAGATCGGCGGCAAGGTGCGGTTCATCGTTTTTCGGCTGGAGGGCAAATTCGAGTACGAGCATCTGTTTGCGGTGAAAAATATCGCCGAAGATTTGCTGGAAGATTCGCTGCTCAGCTCGACGGTCGGAGAACAGGTGCTGATCGTCGTCAAAGACCGGGAGGATATCGGGCTTTTGCACAAGCAAATCGGCGAAGTCAGCCGTATTTTCAAGATGTACTACAAGCTGGAAACGACGGTGGCTTTGAGCGAGGCCGGCGATATGGCAGATGCGAGACGGTTGTATCTGCAGGCGCTGGAATGTTTGGGGCACCGGTTTTATTTGGGCGAAGGCGGGCTCATTACGATGCGGGATATCCCGGATTCCGCGATGCTGCGGGGCGGCGGTTTCGTCCATGACGAGGACCGCATTTTGTTTCCGGTCCGTACGGGGAACTGGGAGGAGGCGGGCGCGGAAATCGACCGTTTTTTCGACAATTTGCTGAGCTCCCGCATGGATATCCAAACGACGAAATCGTACGTCCTGCAGCTGTATATTTCGATGGCGCGCTTGTGCTCGGAGGAACAAATGGTCGAGTACATGAACCATACGGTCCGGTTCGCGCAAATGGAAACGCTTCAGCAGAGCATCGCTTTTCTCAAATCGATCGCCAAAGAAATTACGCAGCTCAATTACGAGCGCAACCGGACGAAATATTCGGTCATTATTCAAAAAGTGATCGCGATCTTGAACGAGCGGCTCGGCAACCCGGAATTGTCTTTGAATTGGGTGGCGCACCAGATGCTGTACATGAACCCGGACTACCTCGGCAAATTGTTCAAAAAAGAAACAGGGGAAAAATTCTCGAATTATGTCGTTAAATTGCGCGTCGCCAAGGCGATGGATATGATTAAAAATCAGGACGACGTAAAAATTTTTGAGCTTGCCGAGCAGCTTGGATTCGGAGACAATCCCCAGTATTTCAGCCAGGTTTTCAAAAAAATAGCCGGCTGCGCGCCTACCGAGTATAAAAGAGGGTATTAACGAATGATCACTGTTTTTTAAACAAACATGGCGGATTATTGCATTCATCTTGTGTCTTATTTTGTTGATAATAAAGATGCAGAACAGGTACTTAAGTTTGAGGGGGATGAATCAAGATGAAACGTAAAGCGTTTACAACCATCGTATCCGCGGCTATGCTGATCTCGGCAATCGGCTGCAGCAATGGCGGCAATGCAGGCAATGCGGGCGGAAGTCCCGGTGCTGCAGCAACGCAGGCTCCCGCAGCGACGACAGCCGCCAAAGGGGATGTCAAGCTGAGATTTGCCTGGTGGGGAGGTCAGGCGCGGCACGATTATACGCTGAAGCTGATCGAAATGTACCAGCAAAAAAATCCGAATGTAAAAATCGACGCCGAGTACTCCGGGTTTGACGATTATTGGAAAAAGCTCGCTCCGCAAGCGGCGGCTAACCAGCTTCCCGATATTATCCAGATGGACATTTCCTACTTGAGCCAATACGGCGGAAAAGACCAGCTGGAAGATTTGACCGCTTTGACCAAAAGCGGAGTGATCGACACCAGCGCGATGTCGGAGTCGGCCGTCGGTACGGGGAAAGTGAAAGACAAGTTGTACGGCATCCCGACCGGCGTTAATGCGATGGGCGCGATCTACGACGCCGATATGATCAAAAAAGCGGGCGCGACCTTCGATCCGAACAACTGGTCCTGGTCCGATCTGGATCAGCTCGCCAAGAAAATGAAGGAACAGGGCAAGCTGCTCGACCATATGCGGTACGACGTATTTTTCCCTTATTATTTGCGTACGCAAGGCCAGCATTACTTTAACAACGATGGTACCGGACTCGGGTATACGGACAACAAATATTTCATCGATTATTGGACGCAGTACAAAAAATGGTATGACGCAGGCTACATGGATACGCTGGACAAAATAGCGCTTTCCAAAGGAACGCCTGAGGAAAATCCGGTTGCGCTCGGCACAGGCTTTATGACGATGGCTTGGTCGAATCAGTTCATTCCTTTGCAGGGAGCGGCGAAACGGCCTTTGATGATCGGCGGATTGCCGGGGCCGAACAGCAAGGAAGGGCTGTACATGAAGCCGAGCATGCTGCTGTCCGTCGCCAAAAGCTCCAAGCAAAAAGAAGAGGCGGCGAAATTCATCAACTGGTTCCTGAACGATCCGGAAGCGAACAAAATCATTAAAGGCGACCGCGGCATTCCGCTGTCCAGCAAGGTGAAGGAGGCGATGAAGCCTACTTTGAAGCCTGAAGAAGTGCAGGTGTACGACTATGTAGCCTGGGCCGAGAAAAACAGCAGCCCGATGGATCCGCCGGACCCTGCGGGCGCGGCCGAAGTAAGCAAACTGCTCAAAGACGTTCAGGATCAAATGCTGTTCAAAAAAATTACGGTCGAAGAAGGCGCCGCCAAGTTCCAAAAAGAAGCGAACGCCATTCTCGCCAAAAACAAGAAATAAGCTGACATTCATGGATCGGTAGACGTGAACGGGGGGGCGGCCGATGGGCCGCCCTTCCGGCATAAACATAGCGGAGGAGAGGAGTGGTTCGATGAAATCGCTGCTGAAAGAAAACGATCATGTGGTCGGATACGTATTTATTTTACCGTTCATACTGGGCTTCCTGATTTTTACGGTGTATCCCATACTCTCGTCTCTTTATTTCTCATTTACGGAGTATGACCTGCTTTCAACGCCCAGATGGGTCGGCTTCGCGAATTACCAGAAGATGTTTACCGAAGACGACAAAATTATCCAATCGCTCGAAGTTACGCTGACCTACGTGCTGACTTCGGTCCCGGCCCGCTTGATTATCGCGCTGCTCGTAGCGATGCTGCTGAATGTGGCGGCGCGGGGCATCGCCATTTACCGGGCGACGTACTATCTGCCTTCCCTGATCGGCGGCAGCGTGGCCGTTTCGATCATGTGGCGGCAAATTTTCGGGGACAAAGGTCTTGTGAACGCACTGCTCGGCATGGTCGGGATCGAAACGAACATTGCTTGGATCGGGTACCCGGCCACGGCGCTCGGCACACTGATTTTGCTCTCCGTCTGGCAGTTCGGTTCGTCCATGCTCATCTTCCTGGCCGGCCTGAAAAACATTCCGGCAACATACTACGAGGCGGCAAGTGTGGACGGCGCGGGGCCGTTCCGCAAGTTTTTCAACGTCACGCTCCCGCTGCTGAGTCCGATTATTTTGTTCAACCTGATTTTGCAGACGATTTCCGGCTTCCTGACCTTTACGCCCGCCTACATCATTTCCAACGGCGAGGGCGGCCCGCTCGGGCATACGCTGCTGTATTCGCTTTACTTATTCCACCGCGCGTTCGTCTTTTTCGAGATGGGCTATGCGTCCGCGATGGCGTGGGTCATGCTGCTCATTATCGGAATCATTACACTCGTTATTTTCAAAACATCCAAGTATTGGGTTCATTATGAAAACTAGGAGGCGTTTGACATGCGGATTCAATCCCAAAGCTTGAGATCGGTCTTGTATCACGTTTTCGTGTGCGCAATCGCCCTGGTTGCCTTGTATCCGATACTTTGGCTCGTTGCCAGCTCGCTCAAGCCTAACGATGAAATTTATACGACAGCGGGAAGCCTGATTCCGAGCCGCCTTGAATGGAGCAACTATGCTAAGGGCTGGCAAGGCTTTGCGGGCACGACCTTCACCACGTTTATGAAAAACTCGTTTATTATCGTCATCATTTCGACCGTCGGCGCCGTCATTTCCTCGGCATTGGTCGGCTACGGCTTTGCCCGCATCCGCTTTTTCGGCAGTAAGCTGTGGTTCGGCGCGGTCATGCTGACGCTGCTGCTGCCGCAGGACGTCACAATCATTTCGCAATACGTGCTGTTCGCCAAAATCGGCTGGCTGTCCACGTTTAAACCGTTGATCGTTCCTCAGTTTTTCGGAATTCCGTTTTTTATTTTCCTGATCATCCAGTTTATCCGCACGATACCGCCGGAGCTCGACGAGGCCGCCAAAATGGACGGCTGCAGCAAATATGCGATCTTTTATAAAATTATCGTTCCATTGATCGTTCCGGCTCTAGTGACATGCGCCATCTTTTCGTTCTACTGGAGATGGGATGATTTCTATACGCCGCTGCTCTATTTGAATGACCCCAAATTGTATCCGGTTTCGCTTGCGCTTAAATTATTTTTGGACAATGATGCATTGAACAACTGGGGCGGTATGTTCGCGATGTCGACGCTGTCGCTTGTGCCGATTTTCATCGTGTTTGTCGTGTTCCAAAAATATATCGTCGAAGGCATCAGCACAAGCGGGCTCAAAGGATAACCGAAAATGAGAGGAGAAATGACAGAGATGCCAGCACTAGATTTTGATCCGCAACAAATTCGGGAAGTGATTGACCGCGTCGTCCGGCGCACGTTCCGCATGGACTTCAATTGGGATTGGCCGGGTGGCGTAGCCTTTTACGGAGTTACCGAAGCTTATGAAGCGACGGGAAATGAAGAGTATTTGCACATGCTCAAGGAATGGGTCGACGAAAAATTGGAGGATGGGCTGCCGAAGCTGTCGGTCAACGGCATTTCCATCGGCCACTCGCTGCTGACGCTGTACAAGGCGACCGGCGAAGACCGCTACATCGAGATCGCCACGCAGATGGCGGAGTTTTTGAAGCATGACGCGGAGCGGTTCGCGGAAGGCGTGTTCCAGCATACCGTTAACTCGGAGTCGTATAACTTCCCGCAGCAGGCATGGGTGGATACGATGTTTATGGCCGGTTACTTTTTGCTGCGGATCGGCGCGCTGCTGAACCGGGAAGATTATTTGGAAGACGGTCTCAAGCAGTATCACGGCCACGAAAATTATTTGCAGGATATGTCGACGAACTTATACTACCACGGCTGGGACCACATCGCGCAAAATCATATGTCGGGCATGTTTTGGGCCCGCGGCAATTCCTGGGCGGCGATTACGATGGCCCGTGCGCTCGGCATCGTCCACGTGACGCACCCGTCGTTCATGATTATCGAAGGCTCGCTGCGCGACCAATTAAGCGCTCTCGTCCGATTGCAGGATGAAAGCGGCTTGTGGCACACCGTGCTGACAGACCCGACCTCCTACCCGGAAACGTCCGGCTCGGCGGGCATCGCAGCGGCATTGCTCGGAAGCGGAGGGCTGTACAACAAATACATCAACAAGTCGATTCGCGGAATACTGTCGAAAATTTCGGAGGACGGCACGGTGACCGGCGTTTCTGCGGGAACGGCCGTTATGCGCGATATCGACGGCTACAGAGGGGTTCCGTACAAGCGGATTCAGGGCTGGGGCCAAGGGCTCGGACTTGTGTTCCTCTCGTCTTTAATCAACCACAAAGATTGGTAGTGTGAACCATGACCGCTCTATATAAATTTGATTTCGGGCCGGGAACCGTCGAGGAAGGGTATACTCAAGTTCTGGATAGCACACTTTATACGCAGGAACGGGGGTACGGCTTTCTGGATACGACCCGCGTTTACTCGCGCGACAGAGGGAAGCCGGATGCGCTGCGCGGCGACTTTTGCATTCCAGCCGGCGCCGTGTTTGCCGTCGATGTTCCTGACGGCAACTACCGGGTTACCGTAACGATGGGCGACTTGATCACGCCCACCTGCACGGGAATTAAAGCGGGCATGGGCCGGCTGATGCTGGCGAATCTGGAGACGGCGGCGGGCGAGTTTGCCGTCGTTTCCTTTACTGTGCATGTTCAGGACGGCTGCCTGAAGCTGGCTTTTTCCGGCGCGGCCCCGCGGGTCAACGCCATGGAGATCGCGCCCGCGAAGCAGGCGGCAACGCTGTTCCTGGCGGGGGATTCCACCGTCACGGATCAGCCGCCTGAAGGCTATCCCTATGCGGGCTGGGGGCAGATGCTGCCGCTTTTCTTTAAAGCGGACGCTGCCGTCGCGAACTACGCGTACTCCGGCCGAAGCTCGAAAAGCTTTATCGACGAAGGGCGTCTCGATGCGATTTGGCGGCGTATTGCACAGGGCGACTACTTGTTCATTCAATTCGGCCACAACGATCAAAAGCAGGACGAAGAGCGGCATACGTCCCCATTTACGACGTATAAGCAGCATTTGCAGGCGTACATCGACGGTGCGCGGCAGCGGGGGGCGATCCCGGTTCTGGTCACTCCGGTACACCGGCGCTTTTTTGCCGCCGACGGCACCTTGATCGATACGCACGGCGATTACATTACGGCCATGAAGCAGCTCGCCGAAGAAGAGAACGTCCTGCTCATCGATCTTGGGGCCAAAACAAAAGCTTTATATGAAAAGCTTGGCCCCGAGCCATCGAAATCGCTGTTCCTATGGGCGTTTCCCGGCGAATTCCCGAATTTCCGGCGCGGCGCGGAAGACAATACGCATTTCCAGGAACTCGGCGCGATCGAAATCGCCAAGCTCGTAGTCGAATGCATCAGAGAGCAAAACATCCAGCCGCTCGTTCTGTTTTTGCGGTAATCATCCGCGTGCGAATCCGGAGATCTCCACTTTTGTTCGAGGGAACAGGCGGAGGTCTTTTTTTTGTTCCATAATAGTAAAGGGAAGCAAGTGTGTATATGTCAATATGAATTGGACAAAAACGCTGCAGTAGCTTCAAACGCTTCCTCCAAATAAGGCGTAGTCCCGTTCAACGGGTGCGACACGCCGAAGGTATGATCCGCTCCCTGAATTTGCACGAAAGATTGGTGCGGAGCTATGGTGCGATTCGTCCGGAAAGCGCTCAGCAGCCGGTCCGAATCGTCGCCGCCTTGTACGAATAACACGGGGATAGCCAGTTCGGCCAGCACGCTGCGAATATCAAACCGGTCTTCGTTGTTCGCCAGGTCTTCAAAAACGGCGAGCTGCCGGGCGCTCCCACCAGTCGTCTCTCCCTCGGGAAGCTGGGGGCTCGCTCCGCCGTTCCACACGGCCACGGCGCGGATTTCCGGATGCTCGGAGGCAAATACGAGATTGCTGATGCCGGCGCGGCTGTGTCCCCACAGCGCGATTCGGTTCAGATCCGCCTGCCGGATACAAGCTCGGCCAAAACGATGCCGAGGTCGGCAAGTTCCGCGGATATCGTGGATACGGCCGCCAAAAGCTTTTCATCGGCGCCGGATTTCCCGGCATACACGCGGGAGAAATCAAAGCTTACCGTGTAGTAGCCGCGCAGCGAAATTTCCGAAGTGACGCGGGGCCAGAAGCCCCAATCTTTGAATCCTTGAAATCCGTGGCTGGCGATAAGAACCGGTTTGGCCAATCCGTCGTCCAGCAGCTGTACATTCCCCTGTATACGCAGGCCGTCACCAAGCTCAATCTCAAACGCCTCGGAAATAAGCAATGTTTCAACCATCGTCCTGTAAGCCCCCTTCATTGGTCAAATGATGAAAAAAAAGACACACGATCGCTCGGACAAGGCGGGCGATCATTGTGTCTCCGGTGAACCGGTGGCAGGCCATCGATGGGGTATAGATGCGAATTCCAATTGTAAAACTTGGATATAAAAGATGGTATCACCGCAGTCAGGCGCTGTCAAGCGAAACCGTCACCAGGCTGTACATGTGCGAGCCCGCTGTAAACCATCGGATGCATCGAGCTTCAGGTGCCACCCGCGATCCGAGCACCTCGCAACGATGCAAAACATCGTTCGAGCAGAGAATCCGCGCCTAGGTCCGCCTGAGCCGATGTAACCATCGGATGCATCAAGCTCCAGGCTCGGCCCGGGCGTCTGAGGACGAACCCCCGCCGCAGAATGCCTGCAAAAGTACATCTTTTTGCTCCTTACTGCTCCGGATTTGAATTATTCCTGCAAATGTGCAGGTTTTTTCGCTCAAATTCAAGTTTTGGCCCGTCGGGAGCGGGAATTCCTGCACAATTGCAGGTTTTTCCGCCAAACGCCCCGCTATCTTGGGAAAAACCTGCACTTTCGCAGGCTTTTTCGGCTGGCAAGCCGTTGTTTTACGGCGCTGCCCGGCACTTTGCCAAACGGGCTCCGCGGACTCTACTTTAAGCTTGTCCGAACCGGTTGAGCTGATTTTTCATGTTTGTGTATGGGAGGGGGAGACGTGCAGCGCCGATTTCCCGCGTTTAGCGAGCAGCTAACGGCGCCTCAACGGTTTTTATCGCCCGTTACTTTGATTCACAAGTACGTTGTCTTGTCACGGAACGAAGTGCGCGCTGTCGGCGGCGTCTCTGCGGCCGGATAGCCGATGAACAAAGTGCCGACGATTTTTTTGTTGTCGGGCGAGCCGATAAATTGATGCATGCGCTCGTCCCGCACGAGCCCGATGCCCCGCGTCCGCCAGACGAGTCCGAGCCCGAGTTCCTGAGCCGTCAGCCACATGGAATGAATGGCGCATGCCGCCGCATATTCATTATCTTCGGAGGACGCTTCGTCTCCGGGGATCAAGTCGGCCGTTACGACGATGACGAGCGGCGTGTTTTCGAGAACGAGCAGCGATTCTTTGACCAAATGAGGTTTGGTCGGAAACCGCTCCTCGAGAAACTGTTTGGCTATCGTCTCGTACCGGGACTTCGCTTCCCCGCGAATGACATAAAAATGCCACGGCTCCCGCAAGCGGTCGTTAGGCGCCAGAACGGCGGCTTCGAGCAGCGTTTCGATTTTGGAGTCTTCCACCTCGCGGGCTTCGTAGTTGCGGACAGCGCGGCGCTGTTTTAAAGCATGGATGATTTGTGTGGTCATTACGATCCAATCTCTCCCTCTATGAGCTCAACATTTTTCAATATCGGCGTTTCATGTTATTCTAGTATTCTACCATATATCGCCTTCATTGCCGTATTGACTTTCGCGATAACTTTTTGTAAGTTGAATGCATCCTGTGGGAAAGGCAGGTACGTCCTTATGACGCTGAGAACGGAACGACAGTACAACGAAATCATCAGCGATTTTCTGATCAGCATGGGGCAATCCCTTCAACAATACCAATACAGCTTCGCCTGCAGCGCCGATCTTTCCCGCCATGAATTCAACGTACTGTACGTCCTAGGCATGAAAGGTCCGATCGTCGTGAAGGAAATCGCCCAGCAAATACCTGCCGTCAGCCTGAGCACGTTGACCCGTCTGCTGGACAGTCTGGAGCAAAAAGGCTATATCGAGCGCAAGCTCGCTCATTGCGACCGCAGGAGCTTTATCATTTCTCCGACGGAGAAGGCGCAACAACTGCTGGACAATTTTCCGCAGCATTGCAATTGCTTCGTGCAGCGCATCACGCAAGCGCTGACCGTCGAGGAGCAAGCGGCTTTGTCCGAGTTGATTTTGAAAATGAAGTCTCATCTATAAGCTATAAGCGCAGTAAGCTTAACATACAGCCGTCCGCACTCTCGGAACAGAGAGGGGGACGGTTTTTTGCGCTACCGCGGATAGGCGCTTGCACGTCCTCCTTCGATCACGCATACAATGGACTACAGCGATTGAAAACGTGCCATTTTATCGGAATGTGAGGCGGGTTTGATGTCAAAAACGGCGATTGTGCTGATGGTCCTGGTTTTGTTTGTGCTGCTGAGCTTGATTGTGCTGTTATGGATATAAACGCAGAAACAGCCGGCTGCGGACGCAAATGCGCAGTCGGCTGTTTCTTATTTGTCGCGGCACTATATGCTAAAAGCCTTTGTACTGAGGCTCTTCATTCTCCAGCTGTTGAACGCGCGACGAAACTTGGTCGACGATCTGCTGGGTCGATTGTGCGGCAGTTTGAAAAAGCTGCTTAGCCTCTTGGTTTTGCGTGCTGAGTGCAAATGTTTCCAGGCTTGCCTGCGCGCTTTTTAACGAAGCCAGGCAAGTTTTAACTTGAGCTGCTACTGTCAAATTGATCACCTCCCTAAGACGATAAGATACCCAAAACCGCCAGGATTAACATGGAAATAAAATCCATTTTTGAATTCTAATAGAACTTTTCAAAATCGCATATAATGACTTTTGATCGTAACAATCGCAAAAGGGAGGTACGACATGTGCCTGACTGGTTACATATCGTTGTCAGATCGTTAACGTCTTTGTTCACGCTGTTCATTTTCACGAGGATTCTCGGCAAAAAACAAATATCCCAGCTTACATTTTTCGAATATGTGACGGGAATTGCGATCGGCGATTTGGCCGGGGTCACTTCCACGGATATTGAAGCTCACTTCTCGCACGGCATTATCGCCATGGCGGTATGGTCCATTGTCCCGCTGGGGCTCGAACTCCTCACATTGAAAAGCAAAATATTGCGGACATGGTTCGAGGGAAAGGGGACGGTGCTCGTGAAAGACGGCAAAATTTTGGAGGACAATTTGAAAAAGGAACGGTACACCTCCGATGAGCTTCTGGAGCAGCTTCGCACGAAAAGCGTGTTCCGGGTAGCGGACGTCGAATTTGCGATGCTGGAAGCGAGCGGAGATTTGAGTGTACTGTTGAAAAGCGAAAATCAGCCGCTAACGCCTGCGCATCTCGGCATGAAGCTGCCGGTCACCAAGCCCTCGCAGGATGTGATTTCGGACGGCGTCATCATGGACGAGCCTCTGGCGATAGCAGGTAAAAGCAGAGGATGGCTCCATGAAGAGCTGGATAAATTGGGGGTAACGAAAGAAAACGTATTTATCGCCCAGGTGGATACGGACGGCATTTTGACGGTCGATCTTTACGATGACAAGCTAAAGGTGCCTTCGCCGAGCCAGAAGCCGATGCTGCTTGCCACGCTGAAAAAATGCGAAGCCGATTTGGAGCTCTTTTCTTTGACCACGAACCAACAGGCGGCAAAAGAGATGTATGGACATTGCTCGGAGGAGCTTAACCGTGTATTGAAGGAACTGGGACCGCTGCTAAAAAACTAATCGCTGACCTGCAGAAGGAGGAAACGCATGGCAGACAACAAGAAAAAAAATATGACCATGACGCAGCAGGAATACCAAAGGCTGGCCAAGGAAAAGGAGCCCCCCAGACCGGTGCTGCAAAACTGCATCCGCGCTTTCCTGGTAGGCGGCGCGATCTGTCTTATCGGGGAATGCCTGATGCAAATATTTATCCGCTGCGGCTTTACGGAGAAAACGGCGGGCAACCCGACATCGGCTGTCCTTATCATTATCTCCGTTATCTTGACCAGTTTTGGCGTTTACGACAAAATGGCGCAATGGGCGGGAGCGGGTACGGCCGTGCCTGTAACAGGGTTTGCCAACTCGATGTGCTCCGCGGCGATTGAGCATAAGTCCGAAGGACTGGTGCTCGGCGTAGGCAGCAGTATGTTCAAGCTGGCGGGCTCGGTGATCGTGTTCGGAACGGTCGCCGCTTTTTTCGTCGGTCTCGTGCATCTGATTTTGGGCATAGGGGGATGACGTATGCTGAAAGGACATCAGAGCTGGATTTTTGAAAAACGGCCCGTTATCATCGCGACGGCGACCGTTGTCGGACCTGAAGAGGGGCAAGGCCCGATCAGCGAAGATTTCGACATCGTTCACGGCGATTTGACCCTCGGGCAAAAAACGTGGGAAAAGGCGGAGCGGGCTTTGCTGGAAGAAGCCGCGCAGCGGGCTCTCGACTATGCCGGAATTACCGGCGGCCAGGTGCAGTTCTATGTCGGAGGCGATCTGATGAATCAGATCATCTCCAACACGTTTGCCGCGCGCACGCTCGCTATCCCGTATCTGGGCATTTTCGGCGCGTGCTCGACTTCGATGGAGGGGCTGGCGCTGGCCGCCCAACTGATCGACTCCGGCGCCGCGAACCGTGTCATGGCGGGCACCTGCAGCCATAACTGCACGGCGGAGAAGCAGTTCCGCTATCCGACGGAGTACGGCTCGCAGAAGCCGCCGACGGCGCAGTACACGGTGACCGGCGCGGGGGTCGCCGTTCTCGCTCCCAGAGGCGACGGTCCCGTCGTCACCTCGGCTACAATCGGCCGGATCGTCGATATGGGGATCAAGGATCCGTTCAATATGGGAGCGGCCATGGCCCCCGCCGCGGTGGATACGATCCAGGCTCACTTCCGCGACTTGGGCCGGGAGCCCGGGTATTACGACCTGATCGTTACCGGCGATCTGGCATCGGTCGGACTGAACATCGCCAGGGAGCTGTTCGAAAAGCACCATTTTCCGATCGAACAGACCCAATTCGACGATTGCGGGCTCATCATTTACGACCGGGAAAAGCAGTCGGTGCAAGCCGGCGGAAGCGGCTGCGGCTGCTCGGCGACCGTCACGTACGGCCATTTGCTCAAGCGCATCAAGAAAGGCGAGCTGAAGCGGGTGCTTGTCGTGGCGACGGGTGCGCTGTTGTCGCCGCTGTCTTTTCAGCAGGGAGAGAGCATTCCCTGTATCGCGCATGCGGTTTCTATCGAGTCAGGAGGGAGATAGAAATGACTTTTGTATGGGCCTTTATTGTAGGCGGCGCCATCTGCGTATTGGGGCAGCTGCTGATTGATGTCGGCAAGCTGAGTCCCGCTCATACGATGAGCATACTTGTCGTTCTGGGCGCTATCGCGGACGGCTGCGGGATTTATGAGCCTTTGATCAAATTCGCCGGCGCCGGCGCCACGGTGCCGATTACGAGCTTCGGCAATGCGCTTGTGCACGGAGCACTGGAGGAAATGCAGAAAGACGGAGCCATCGGCATCATCACCGGCATTTTTGAAGTGACGAGCGCCGGCATTTCGGCGGCGATTATTTTTTCATTTTTGGCCGCGGTGCTGGTCAAGCCCAAAGGATAAAAAGTTTTGACCGAGAAAAGCCTCACGGATGAAACCGTTGAGGCTTGTTTGGCGTCTAATTACAATAGGAGTCTGGCAGGGGAGCTTAGCGGGGGATATGCACAAAAGTAACTCCACCCACCGGACGAATAACTGCTCCCCCGCCAAACGCATAACTGCTCCGGCCGCCGGTGCAAAATGGTTATTGTTTACAAACAAATTTAGAGAATTTACAAGTATACGCAAGAAAAAGAATCTTGTAAACTGGAATTAAGCCCTTTTACCTAGATTTTCAAGTAATTACGACTAATTCCGCTGGAACAAGCAGCAAAAATCAGACTGCCAGGGAAAACCACGACGCTCTGATTGGGGCAGCCGAATGGAATCCTTGAATGATGGCACAACCCGGGCGAATCCCCGGTCGTTGACGCAACCGAAGGGAATCCTTGATCGATGGCGCAGCCCAGGCAAAGCCTGTTCGATGGCGCAACGCAGGCAAAGCCTTGACCGTTGCGCGTCCGAAGGGAAGCCCTAATCGATGGCACAGCCCAGGCGAATCCCTGATTGTTGGCGCAGCCCAAGCATAGATCTAATCGTTGGCGCGGCCACCCGCACAACCCTAATCGTTAGCGCAAACCACCCACCCGTAAAGCGGCCTCGCAAACCGAAAACCTGCAAAAGTACAGGCTTTTCTACGCATGTGGTCCATTTTTGAGGAAAAGCCTGCAATTGTGCAGGAATTCCCGGTCAAAATGGGCCTGAAGCTCAAGTGCTCGCGAAAAAACTGCACATTTGCAGGAATATTTGTTGGTTAGCGTATCAACGAGCAAAAAACTGCATTTTTGCAGGTTTTCTTCACGCGTGCTGCCAAGCAACTGGGCCGGACCATCTCCTGGCGTGTGAGTCTTACAGCAGTCTGAAAAATAAGCTTTTCATAAAACTTGTTCGTTCTATTTTACAGAAGCATGCTTACGATGTTAGTTTTACTGACGCAGGACTCAGTAATGCTTACAAATTTAGTTTTTCTACCGCAGAATTCAGCTATGCTTACGAAGCTAGCTTTACTGACGTAAAACTCTAGGGAGGATCACACATGGAAACTGTCACGCCACGACACGCAGAAATATTAGCCCGCTTGAAAGCGAATTTGGAAGCCTGCATTCTGGGGAAAACGGAAGAGATCGACCTGCTGCTGACTGCCCTGCTGGCCGGCGGGCATGTGCTTCTCGAGGATGTTCCGGGCACCGGCAAAACCGTGCTCATCAAAGCTTTGGCCCGCTCGATCGAAGGCCAGTTCCGCCGAATTCAATGCAATCCGGATTTATTGCCATCCGATATTACAGGCGTTTCCATATATCATCCCAAAGAGGAGAAGTTTTTGTTCCGGCCGGGCCCGGTTATGACCCATATTTTGCTGGTCGATGAAATCAACCGGGCGACGACCAAGACGCAATCGGCGCTGCTGGAAGCTATGGAAGAACGGCACATTACGGTGGACGGGGACCTGCATGAGCTTCCGTCGCCATTCCTGCTGCTGGCTACGCAAAATCCGATCGATTTTGAAGGCACCTACATGCTGCCGGAAGCGCAGCTCGACCGTTTCATGATTAAGCTCAGCCTCGGCTATCCGAATGAAGCTGCGGAGAAGCGGATGATCGCCACGCAGAGCAAGGCGAATCCGATGGAATCGCTGGAACCCGTCGCGGATACCGCGCAGGTGCTCGATATGCAGGACAAAGTGCGGAACGTGCACATGGATGAAGCGGTAGCCGACTATCTCGTTGCGATCGCGAGGAAAACGAGGGAGCATAAATCCGTATTTTTGGGAGCGAGTCCGCGCGCCACTTTATCGCTTTTGCTCGCCTGCAAAGCTTATGCGTTCATGAACGGAAGAGAATATGTAATCCCTGACGATATTAAATATTTGGCTCCTTACGTTCTCGGGCACAGAATGATACTTCAATCCGAAGCCCGCATGGACGGAGCGACCGTCACCTCTGTTCTGCAATCGATTTTCGAGCAGGTTCGCGTGCCGGTACGATTGGAGAAGTGAGCCGCATGAACAGACTGTTCATAGGGCGGACGGGGGAACGGCCCCGTTTTCCGACAGGCTTGTGGATCGTGACTTTTTGCTTGGCCGGCAGTTTGCTTTTTTTGCTTTTTCAAGGCGGCAAGCTGGCCGCCATGCTTTTTTTAACCGTCTTGATTTTATCCGTATATTTGCTGCTGGGAAATTGGAGCGGAGTGAAGAGAACGCAGGGCTCCCGCAAGCTGGCGGGCTCCGAGCAGCTCGCCGAGCTCGATGCCGGACAAACGCTGCAGGTTGGCATTCATGTGCAAATTCCCGGCTTTTGGCCGATTCCTTATGTGATGATCCGCGATCAACTCATCCGGCAGAACGGGGAAGAAACGGTTTTCGAGGGAACGCTCGTTCCGGACTGGAGACGCAGAGGGGAGCTTGTGTACAGCACGCCTCCTTTGCGGCGCGGGCTGTACCGCTTCGGGCTTACGGAGTGCCTTACGGAAGATATTTTCGGCTTTTTCGAGCATAAAGGACGTCTGGAACTTCAGCAGCAGGTTATCGTTTACCCGCAAACCGTGCCGATCCGTGAATGGGTGCAGTTTCATCAAATGCTCAAAGGGCTGCAGCACCATTCCACGACTACCCGCGCTCACCGCGAAACGACGCAGATCAACGGCGTGCGCGAGTACATTTACGGGGACCGCCTGTCGCGGATTCATTGGGGAGCGACGGCGAAGACCGGAACGTGGAAATCCAAAGAGTTCGAACGGGAATCGCTGCCGAAGACGATCGTTCTGCTCGACCGTTCCAGCCGTGCGTACCGGAATGCCGCCGAATTCGAGCTGGCGGTATCGGTGACCGCTTCTCTGTTCCGCTACGCTTCCAGCCGCGATCTGGCGCTGGGCTTGCTGTCGACCGGGAAGGAAGCCGCTTACTTCGAACCGAGACAAAGCCAGAATCATCACAAGCAAATTATGAATCATCTTGTCGGCATCGAACCAGACGGCTTTTATTCGCTTGGGAACATCGTGAAAGACCGTTCGCGCCAGCTTCCGCCAGGCTGCTTTTTTGTCATCGTTTCGCCGCAGCACGACGCGCCGATGATGCAGCTGCTGCATCAAGTCCATCATTTGCAAATGAACCCTTGCCACATGTGGATTCATACGGCTCCTCCGGCCGCGCCCGCCAAGCAGGCGCCGGGCGAAGGAGAGGCGGCCGATTGGCTCAAACAGGTCCGGTCCCAAGGATATACGGGTTACGAGATCGGCCAACTGGCCGATCTGCCTAACCTGCTGGGGGGAGCGAAGCGGTATGCGTAATTCCCGTTGGAGACGAATATTGCTGACCGATTGGCCGCAGCGGATGACGGCGCTTTTGACCGGGCTTTTCTTGTACCAATACGTATTGTGGATTCAGCTGGAGCAGGTCATCTGGCTGAAAGAAACTGTCGCCCTCGTCAGCGGAACTTTGGTTGTGACCGGGCTGGCGTACTTTGTTCCCGGCTTGCACAAAGTTTGGCGCGGCGTCATCCAATTGCTGCTTATTATCGTTTGGCATGGCTTGTACCTGAATTATCACTTTGTCCCTGTAAAAATCAAGTCTTTGGAAACGTTATGGCAATTTGCGGCTCAAAATACAAGCCAGATCGAGCCCTTTATCTGGTTCGGTTTGGCGGCATGGCTGGCTTATTTGGCGGCGATGCATTTCTTCCAGTCCAGGTTCCGCATCTTTGTGCTAATCGTAGTCAGCGTGCTGTTTTTCGCCGTGCGGGATTCTTTCAGCGTGTTTTATTTGTGGCCGCAAGTCGCGATGGTGCTGTTCTGCGGGCTGTCCTTGCTGGTCATTCAGCATTTCAACGGATTAAAGCACCGCGCACCGGTCATTTGGGAAGCGATCAGCGAGTATCCTTCCTCCATCGGCCTGCCCATCGTGCTGATCGTTGCCGTAACGGTGTTCGTCGGAGCGCTTGCGCCTTCCATCGATCCGCTGCTGACGGATCCGTATACGGCCTGGAAAAAAAGCCGCGGCGAGGCTGTTCCGCTGCTCGGCAAAGGGGTCAGCGTAACGGCGTCGACGGCGGACGCCTCATCCGGCTACAGCCGGGACGATTCGAAATTGGGCGGCGGCTTCCGGTACGATTATTCGCCGGTCATGACCGTCGTCGCTTCCAAACGGACCTATTTCCGCGGGGAAACCAGAGCGTTGTACAACGGATCGGGCTGGGAAATGAGCGATGCGGAGAAAAAGCTCCCGGTCAGCTACGTCAATGCCGGCAATTTGCGGCAGGATCCGCGGTTCAATACGTCGCTGCTGCAGACCAAGGAAGTGACGCAGGACATCGTCATGGAAAAAGAGGAAGCGTACCCGGTGCTGTTCGGCGGCTTTCCGATTCAAAAAGTCGCGGAAATCAACAAAGGCGAAAATCCGTTTCACCTTCTTCTCTGGTCGCCCAGGCAGTCCGAGCTGCGCTTTAACGGCGAGGGCGCTTATCCGAAGGAGTATACAATCGTCAGCCAGCAAGCGATCCTCGACGAGGAAGGTCTGCGCAAGGTGAATGTCGACTATTCGCAGAGGGCGGACTGGAGCGAGTATTTGCAGCTTCCCGCCGACCTTCCCGCCCGCGTCAAGCAGTTGGCCGCCGATATAACGAAACCGGGAAACAATGCCTACGACAAAGCCCGGCTGCTTGAAAAATATTTGAACGAAACGTATCCGTATACGAATACGCCGGACGAAAGCAAAGGCAAAAGCAAAGATTTCACAGACCGCTTCTTATTCGAAATCAAGCAGGGGTACTGCGATTACTACTCGACCGCGATGGCCGTGCTCGCCCGTTCGATCGGCCTGCCTACGCGCTGGGTAAAAGGGTACACCTCCGGCACGGCTCAAATGCCTGACGAGCTGCGCGATTTCGGAGCGATCAGCCAGTATATGCAAAACGTCGATGTGGACGGCGCAGGCACATACACGGTGAGAAATTCCGACGCCCATTCCTGGGTCGAAATTTATTTCGAGGGCTACGGCTGGATTTCGTTCGAGCCTACGTCCGGGTTCAGGCTTCCAAACGTGTATCCCGAGGCGCAGCCTGTGCCGACGGCTACTCCGGCCATCGATACCACTGTCAGCGAAACGCCCGTAGCCGAAAGCAAAGCAAGCTTTCCATGGGTGAAACTGGCCGTAGCGGGAGCCATTCTGCTGGTTGTGCTCGCAGCGGCTGTGTATTTGCTAGTGAAAAAGGGCGTCTTGAAAATAGGGACATCCGACGAAAGGAAGCAGCAGGCCGTCAATTTCAATGAAAAAATTGTTGCGGACTTCGAAAAGCTGCAGCGTTTCAGCAGGCGCAAAGGCTACCGGCGTCAGGAGCATGAGACGATCCGCGAGGCGATTCTCCGCTGGACGGCGCAAAGCACATGGCTGAAGGCGGATCTGGACGCGCTGCTGCATTTGTTCGAGCAGGCGAAATACAGCCAGGCCGCTTCCACGGAGAGCGATTATTTGACTGCCGCTCAAACGATCGCCAGAATCAAAGAACAGATGAAATAATCTGGGAGACTCCTAGCGGGCCACTCGCCAACCTGGCGGGTGGCCTTCATGTGCCGTGAGCGGGGAAACGCTCTACTATTTTTTTGCAACAAATCGGGCACTATGGTATAGTTTCACGTATATGTAGAGGAACTATTTGGAGGGAAATCGTTTGCTGAAAAAGCTCGTGCCCAGACAGTCCGTGAATTCGATTTACGATATAGATTTCGAGCATCTTTGGGGGTTCGGAGTCCGCGGAATTATTACGGATCTTGATAATACGCTCGTAGGGGCGCGGGATCCGCACGCAACTCCGGAGCTGATTGAATGGCTGAAGCGTGTGCAGCAACTCGGTTTTAAAGTGGTCATTGTCTCGAACAATCGCCGCAGCCGCGTTTCGGCTTTTGCCGATCCTATCGGCATCCCCTTTATTTACCAGGCGAAAAAGCCGACGAACGTCTCGTTTCTCAAAGCGATGAAGCTGCTCGGAACGAACGTCAGGCAAACCGCCGTGATCGGCGATCAAATGCTGACCGACGTGCTCGGCGGCAACCGGATGGGGCTCTATACGATTCTCGTAAAGCCGATTTCAATCGGGGATGAAGGCTTTTTCACGAAAATTAACCGCCGCATCGAGAAGTTGGCGTTATCGCTAATGAACAAACAGTCTTAGGGAGGATTCATGAGTCAGGAAGAAATTATGCATTGCGCAGGCTGCGGCGTCGAGCTGCAGATCGAAGAGCCGGCGAAGCTCGGATACGTGCCGGTGGAGGCTTTTCAGAAAGAGCCGATTATTTGCCAGCGCTGTTACCGGATCAAGCATTATAATGAAGCGTCGAGCATGACTTTGCAGCAGGACGATTTTTTGAAGCTGCTTGGCTCGATCGGGCAAAAGAACGCGCTGGTCGTCAATATCGTCGATATATTCGATTTTGAAGGCAGCATGATAAGCGGCTTGTCGCGTTTTGTCGGCAATAATCCGATCGTGCTGGTCGTGAATAAAATAGACCTTTTGCCCAAAGTGACGAACCCGAACAAAATTATTAACTGGGTGCAGCGGCGGGCCAAGGAGCACAGTCTGAAAGTTGTGGAAATCGTGCTTTGCAGCGCTAAAAAAAATATGGGCTTTGACAGGGTGATCGCAGCGGTCCAGCAGCATCGCGGCAACCGGAACATCTATGTCGTCGGCGCGACGAATGTCGGGAAATCGACGCTGATTAACCGCCTGATCGCCGATTACAGCGATTTGGAAGCGGAGCTTACGACTTCGCAATATCCGGGGACAACGCTGGATTTGGTCAAAATTCCGCTGGACGACGGCAAATCCATCATAGATACGCCGGGAATCGTATACACGCACAGGCTGACCGAGGTTATTACAAAACGGGACTTGTCCAAAGTGATGCCGGGCAAGCCGGTGAAGCCGACGGTGTTTCAGCTGAACGACGGACAGACGCTGTTTTTCGGCGCTCTGGCCCGGTTTGATTTTATTCGCGGAGATCACCAATCGTTTACCTGCTATATGTCCAATGCGATCCAGATTCACCGGACGAAGCTGGAGCGCGCCGACGAGCTGTATGCGAACCATAGGGGAGAAATGCTGGTTCCGCCGGTCAAGGAGGATTTGGACGAACTTCCGAAGCTGGTCAAGCATCCGATCCGCATTCCGCGGGGCACGCGCATGGATGTGCTCATTTCCGGGCTCGGCTGGATCAAAGTGAACAGCGACGCCGGAGCGGAATTGGCGGTTCATGCGCCCAAGGGGACGAAAGTTATTGCGCGCGAGTCGCTGATATAGCTTATCGCTTGATGAGGGGGATATGATGGAGAATAACCGGACATTGGACAGCCATACCGTGCTGTATGGCGTTTTTGGGGATCCGATTCGGCATTCGCGTTCGCCGATTATGCTGAACAGAGCTTTTCGTGAGGCTGGGCTCAACGCGGCTTACGCTGCTTTTCACGTTCGTCCGGAGGAACTGAAAGAGGCCGTGTACGGCATCCGGGCGCTCGGCTTTCGCGGCGTGAACGTAACGATACCGCACAAGGTCGAAGTGATGCAGTACTTGGACGAGATCGATGAAGGCGCTAGGGTGATCGGCGCTGTCAATACGATTGTTAACGACGGAGGCCGGCTGGTCGGCTACAATACCGACGGCATCGGCTACGTCCGTTCCTTGAAAGAGGAGACGGGCGTCGATCTTCGGGGCAAGACCGTTATTTTGCTCGGCGCGGGCGGAGCGGCCAGAGGCGTCGGATACGCGCTCGCCAAGGAAGGCGCGGCCCGTATTTTGATCGCGAACCGGACCAAGGAGCGGGCGGTTAGCCTGGCGGCGACGCTCGGCGCGTTCACGCATGCCGTCGGGCTAGGGCTTGACGAGCTCGCTGGGATCGCCGGCGAAGCGGATCTGATCGTCAATACGACCTCGGCGGGGATGCATCCGAACGTCGAGGAGCTGCCGATGCCCGCGGAGCTCATTGCGGAGCGGCATCTGGCCAGCGACCTGATCTACAATCCGCGCATTACCCGCTTCCTTCGCGAAGCGGAAGCGCGAGGAGCCCGCATTCACGGCGGGCTCGGCATGTTTATATATCAAGGGGCTTACGCATTTGAATACTGGACCGGCACGCCTGCTCCCGTCGCAGCGATGAGGCAGGTCGTCGAGCAATCGTTAGCCGAAAAAGAATAGAGGGGCTTTTAGCATGTTAACTGGTAAACAAAAACGTTATTTGCGGTCTTTGGCGCACCACCTGGACCCGATTTTTCAAGTCGGCAAAGGCGGGGTTAACGATCATTTGATCCGCCATATTCAGGAAGCGCTTGAAGTCAGGGAGCTGATCAAAGTGACCGTGCTCAACAACAGCGGGGAGGACCGGGGCGAGGTAGGCACCGAACTGTCGGAGAAATCAGGCGCCGAGCTCGTGCAGGTTATCGGAAAAATTATCGTGCTGTACAAGGAATCGCGGGATCACAAAAAGATCGAGCTGCCCGTTTAAAGAGGTGGGAGCATGCTGGTCGGAATCATGGGAGGCACCTTCGATCCGATTCATACGGGTCATTTGATCGCGGCGGAGCGGGCGAGGGTTGGAGCAGGACTGGACGAAGTGTGGCTGATGCCGGCGAACGTGCCGCCGCATAAGCCGAATGCGCCGGCGGCGACGGCGGAGCAGCGCTGGAGCATGGTATGCCTGGCGGCGGAGGGCAATCCTTTTTTTCGTGCGATTGATGTTGAAATTACGAAAGGCGGCGTATCCTATAGTATCGATACGATCGAACTGCTGTGCGAGCGGCATCCCGAAGCGGAGTTCGCCTACATTGTCGGAGCGGATATGGTCGAATATTTGCCGAGGTGGCACCGCATTGACGATATCGTAAGCCGCATCCGCTTCATTGGTCTGGCAAGACCGGGCTACGAGCTGGATATGGAAGTTCTTCCGCCGCACATCCGGGAGAGGGTTACGATCGCGCCGATGCCGCTGGTGGAAATTTCATCGTCGGCCATCCGGGAAGAAATACGGGCGGGAGGCTCCGTGCGCTACCTCGTTCCGGATGCCGTGCATGCTTACATGGAGGTGAACGGTTTATATGAATCGGAGTCGTGAGCAGCTTATCGAGGCGGTCAAAGAACAGATGCCCGAGAAGCGCTGGCTGCATACGCTGGGCGTCATGGAAACCGCGGTTCGATTGGCCGAGCGGTTCGGCGCCGATCCGGTGAAAGCGGATTTGGCGGCGATTTTGCACGATTATTGCAAATATTGGCCGATTCAGGAGCAGGCGAACATTATCCGGGAAAACGGGCTTCCACAAGACCTGCTCGATTATGACAAGGAACTTTGGCATTCTCACTCAGGCGCTTTTATCGCGCAAACGGAGTTCGGCGTGGACGATGAGGAAGTGCTGGACGCGATCCGTTATCATACGTCCGGCCGGGAGCGGATGACGCTGCTGGACAAAGTGGTTTGCCTGGCCGACTATATCGAGCCGGGGCGCGATTTTCCAGGCGTGCATAATATTCGCGAAATCGCTGAACATAGTCTTGAAAAGGCGCTGGTCGCCGGCTTCGATTCGACGATCGGTTTTCTTTTGACAAAAGGCAAACGGATTTATCCGTTAACGATATTAACCCGCAACAATTTGTTGACGCAAGCAAACAATCAATTATAGGAGGATGATGGAATGAGCATGACCCCAGAAGCAATTATGGCTTTAGTGGTGGAAGCTGCGGAGGATAAAAAGGCGATGAACGTAGTGGCGCTGAATTTGCAGGGCATTTCGCTCGTCGCCGATTACTTCGTCATTTGCCACGGCAATTCGGAGACCCAAGTGCAGGCGATTGCCACCGAAGCCAGAAAAAAAGCGCAGGAGCACGGCGTGCGGATCAGAGGCTATGAAGGAGTCGATACCGCAAGATGGGTGCTGCTGGATCTGGGTGATGTTGTTCTTCACGTATTCCACCGCGATGACCGCGAATATTACAACATCGAGAGATTATGGTCCGACGCCAAGGTTGTGGAACGCGTATGAGCATGAATGCGGGAACGCTAGTCAGCCTTGAGGTCGCGAGAGAAATTCCGCCCAACGGATATTTTTTGACCGACGGCAATCAGGATGTGCTGCTCCCTTACGGAGAGACGGCAGGCCCGGTGAAGCCCGGGGAACGCGTAGAAGTGTTTTTGTTCCACGATACGCAGGACCGCCTGATGGCGACGATGAAACGCCCGCTTCTGCTGCTGGGCGAGGTCGCTCTGCTGGAAGTCGTCGATATCCATCCCCGTTTCGGCTATTTTCTCGAAATGGGGCTTGGGCGGAACTTGCTTCTGCCCTACAAACATGTGCCTGAGCTGGAGACGCTCCGCCCTTTGGTCGGGGACAAGGTGTACGCCACTTTAGCCCACGACCGTCAGGGGCGTCTGATCGCCAAGCTCGCCGCCGAGGAAGACTTGGCGCCGCTGTGCGTGCGCGCTCCTTCCGCCTGGAAGAACCGCTATGTCGACGCCAGAGTGTATAAGCCGCTGCAGATGGGGACGTTCGTCGTCTGCGATGCGGGAGTGCTGGGCTTCGGCATCATCGGCATGATCGCCACGCCGGAGCGGACGCGTCTGCTGCGCGTAGGCGAGCAGGTCAATGTGCGGGTCGTATTCGTCCGCGAGGAGGACGGCCGCGTCAATTTGTCGATGCGTCTGCCGAAGGAAAAAGGGCGCGACGAAGACGCGGAGCGCATCCTCGCCTTTTTGCGCGAGCGGCCGGGCGGCGCGATGCCGTATTCCGACCAGACGGCGGCGGATACGATAGCCGCCCGCTTCGGCATGAGCAAATCGGCTTTCAAGCGGGCGCTTGGCAAGCTGATGAAGGAAGGGCTCATCTATCAGCAGGAAAACTGGACCCATCTGAAACAAGAGGAGACGTAAGAGCAGGATGAGTTACGAAGGGTTTGCTTATACGTACGATCGTTTGATGGAGGACATGCCGTACGGGGATTGGCTTCGTTTTACGAGAGAGGGTTGGAAGCGGTACGGTCTGCATCCGGTCACGGTCGTTGACCTGGGCTGCGGCACGGGCAACCTGGCGATTCCGCTCGCATTGGAAGGATACCGGGTGACGGGCGTCGATCTGTCGGACGACATGCTTGCCGTTGCTCAGCAGAAGGCTGAGCGGCACGGAGCGCTGGCGAGAAACGGCGCGCTGACCTGGGTGCAGCAGGACCTGCGCGAATGGGAGCTGGCCGAGCAGGCGGATGCCGCCATTTCGTTCTGCGACTGCTTGAACTATTTGCTGGAGGAAGAGGATATCATTCAAGCTTTCCGGCAAACGTACCAAGGGTTGAAGCCGGGCGGGCTGTTCCTGTTTGATGTACACACCCCCGAGCAGCTGATCGCTTATGCCGATACGCAGCCTTTTTTTCTGAACGAGGACGATGTTTCCTACATCTGGACGAGCGAGCTGGACGAAAGCCGGATGCAAATCGAGCATGACCTGACCATTTTTGTTCGGGACGGACAAGTCCCCGGCGTCTTCCGCCGCATCGATGAAGTGCATGCTCAGCGTGCCTATCCGTTGTCCTGGATCAAGGAGCAGCTGCTGGCGGCAGGATTCAGCGACGTTCAGGAAGCAGCCGATTTTGCGTGGGAGCCGCCGCGGCGCGGAACGGAGCGGGCTTTTTTCGCGGCGCGCAAATAGGCGGCAGGCGGACATCGCCGGGGCATCGGCCTAATATCGGCCGGCCTACTTGACAGAGCTGCATTTTTTTGCATATAATCATAGCTAATTGGATTGGTTAAAAGCTTTGACGAGGAATAGTAGCTTCCCGCAGCATCTACCAGAGAGCCGGTATCAGGTGAAAGCCGGCAGATGCTAGCCAAGCGAACTCGCCTCCGAGCTGGAAGGTGAACCATCGCATGAGGTCTTTAGGAGACCGGCGGTGCTAGCCGGATCGTCTCACCCGCGTTAAGGGGCAGAGTGAACATGGGCGAAGCACGCCTGATGTTAACTAGGGTGGTACCACGGGAATCAAACCTCCCGTCCCTAGCGATTGCGCTAGCGACGGGAGGTTTTTTGGCGCTTGCGGGAAGTCCCCGACGCGCACTTTAATCATGCCTGCAAAGCATGCAGGCTGGGAGGATTTGGACATGTCGCAGGAGATCAGAGAAACTAGAGAACAGCAAGGCTACAACCCGCTCGCTATCGAGCCCAAATGGCAGCAGTACTGGGATGAGAAGAAGACGTTCAAAGTGCTTGAAAATTCGGACCGACCGAAATTTTACGCCCTTGACATGTTCCCGTATCCGTCGGGAGCGGGGCTGCACGTCGGGCATCCGGAAGGCTATACGGCGACGGATATCGTCTCCCGCTTCAAGCGGATGAGAGGCTACAACGTCCTGCATCCGATGGGCTGGGACGCGTTCGGCCTGCCGGCCGAGCAGTACGCTTTGGACACGGGGAACGACCCGCGCGAGTTCACGAACAAGAACATCGACACGTTCCGCCGTCAAATCAAATCGCTCGGCTTTTCTTACGATTGGGACCGCGAGATCAGCACGACCGATCCGGAGTATTACAAATGGACACAGTGGATTTTTATCCAGCTGTACAAAAAAGGGCTCGCCTACGTCGACGAAGTTCCGGTCAACTGGTGTCCGGCGCTCGGTACGGTGCTGGCGAACGAAGAAGTGATCGACGGGCTCAGCGAACGCGGCAGCCATCCGGTTATCCGCAAGCCGATGCGCCAGTGGATTTTGAAAATTACCGAGTATGCGGAGCGCCTGCTCGAAGACCTGGAGGAGCTTGACTGGTCGGAAAGCATCAAGGACATGCAGCGCAACTGGATCGGCAAATCCAAGGGCGCCGAAGTGCAGTTCGCGATCGATGGGCATGACAACCGCAGCCTGACCGTTTTTACGACGCGTCCCGATACGCTGTTCGGCGCCACTTACTGCGTACTTGCGCCTGAGCATGAGCTTGTGGCGGCGATTACGACTGCGGAGCAAGAAGCCGCAATCAAAGAATATCAGGACAAGGCGGCGCGCAAAAGCGATCTGGAGCGCACGGACTTGGCCAAGGACAAAACCGGCGTATTCACGGGCGCTTATGCGATCAATCCGGTTAACGGCGCGAAGGTGCCGATCTGGATTGCCGACTACGTGCTCGGCGGCTACGGCACAGGCGCGATTATGGCCGTTCCGGGCCATGACCAACGCGACTGGGAATTCGCGAAGCAATTCGGACTGCCGATCATTGAAGTCGTACAGGGCGGCGATGTGCAGAAGGAAGCGTATGCCGGCGACGGCGCGCACGTCAATTCCGAGCTGCTGAACGGCCTGAACAACGAGCAGGCGATCGGCCGGATGATCGAATGGCTGGAGCAAAACGGCAAAGGCCGCGGCAAAGTTACTTACAGGCTGAGAGACTGGCTGTTCAGCCGTCAAAGATATTGGGGAGAGCCGATCCCGATTCTCCATCTCGAAGACGGCACAATGAAACCGGTGCCGGAGGACCAGCTTCCGCTGCTGCTTCCGGAAGTGGACGAAATCAAACCGTCCGGAACGGGCGAATCGCCGCTGGCGAACGTCGCGGAGTGGGTCAACACGATCGATCCCGAGACAGGCATGAAAGCCCGCCGCGAGACGAATACGATGCCGCAGTGGGCCGGCAGCTGCTGGTACTACCTGCGCTTCATCGATCCGCGAAATGACAAGGAGCTGTGCTCCCACGACAAGCAGCAGCAATGGCTGCCGGTCGACTTGTACATCGGCGGCGCCGAGCACGCGGTTCTTCACCTTCTGTATGCCCGTTTCTGGCATAAAGTGCTGTACGACCTCGGGGTTGTCCATACGAAGGAGCCGTTCCACAAGCTCGTCAACCAAGGCATGATTCTCGGCGAAAATATGGAGAAAATGAGCAAATCCCGCGGCAATGTCGTCAATCCGGACGATATCGTCGGTGAATTCGGCGCGGATACGCTGCGCATGTACGAAATGTTCATGGGGCCGCTCGAAGCGACGAAGCCGTGGAACACGACGGGCGTCGAAGGAATTTACCGCTTCCTGAACCGCGTTTGGAGATTGTTCGTGGACGAGAACGGCAGCGTTCATCCGAAAATCAGCGCCGAGGAAACGCTTGGCAGCGATACGTTCAAGCGCACATGGCACCGCACGATCAAAAAAATAACCGAGGACTACGAAGCCCTGCGGTTCAATACGGCGATCAGCCAGTTGATGATTTTCGTCAACGAGGCTTATAAGACCGAGCGTCTGCCGCTCGAAGCGATGCAAAACTTTGTTCAAATGCTGTCCCCGATCGCACCGCACTTGGCGGAAGAGCTTTGGGAGAAGCTTGGCGGCGGCGAGTCCATCACCTATGTGCCATGGCCTTCCTACGACGAAGCTTGGACAGTTGACAACGAAGTTGAAATCGTTGTTCAGGTCAACGGCAAAATTGTCGACCGCGTGCTGATTTCCAAGGATACGGAAGAAGCGGCTATGCAGCAATTGGCGATGGATCTTGACAAAGTCAAAGAAACGACCGCCGGCAAAACCGTTCGCAAAGTCATCGTCGTTAAAGGAAAACTCGTCAATATCGTTGCAGGTTAACGGAGGAATGATTCCTCATTAGAAGCGGCCCTCGGGAAGGTTACGGCTCAATTGCAAACAGCAGCTCGGCCTTCTCGAGGTCTTCTTTATATTTGGCGTGCGTCGCGCGAATCATCTGAGTGAACATGCCGGACAAATCCGTGGAGTCCATAATACGCAAACCTTCCTCGGTGATGCCCCCAGGTACGGATACGCGTTTTTGCAAGCCTGCAGGGTCAAAGCCTCCCGTCGTCAGCAGCTTTCCGGTGCCCAGCGCCATTTCGCTGGCAAGGAGCGTTGCTTCTTCTTTGGAAATTCCGGTTTCCTCTACGGCGGCATCAATGAAAGCTTGGATGAAATACGATAGAAATGCGGGACCGCAGCTGGATATATCCGAAGAAATCCGCGTATAGTCTTCAGACACCCGTATAGGGGAACTGATGTGCGCCAGCACATTTTCAAGCCATTCCTTATCCTCGGGCTGCATCCGGTTGCCGTGAATGCACAAGGTCACCCCGCTGAGCACGTAATTCGTAATGCTTGGGATAATTTTGCTGATTTTTGCCGGCAGATTGCTTTCCAGATGCCGCAAGAGAACCGGGCTCGTAATAGAAACGACAAAATGGGACGGAAGCACGTCCTCTTTGATTTCATCGATAACCTTTTTGTACTCTCCAGGCTTAATGCACAAAAAAATGACTTCGCTTTGCTGTACGACTTCTTTATTAGAACGGGCGATCTGAAGCCCCGGATACGTCTCCGCCAGCCGATCCGCTTTGCTTGCCGTGCGGTTCGCCGCAATGATTTGTTCCGGATTAAATGCGCCGGAATGAATAAATGCTTCTATCAATATGCTTCCCATACTCCCAGTACCGATGAATCCTGCCTTCATCTAGAAATCCCTCCCGGAAAAAGTTCAGTCACCCTGGTATCCATGTTGCTTGTCACAAAGTTGGATAGAGCTGGGCACATGCCAATTAAGGCGTTATGATGTTTTTTCATGTATATGCTTGCAAACAACCAATGATACCGGAAAGGGGAGAATTCGTGGGTTTATTTGGCAAAAAGGGCGTTATAATCACTCTATCTTCCATTTCTATAGTTTTACTGGCATATACGATATGGCAGTTTGCGATTGGGGGCCGTTCCGCGATTCAAACGAATTTTGTTCCTGTCAACGATCAAATGAAGGAACTGCTTGCCCAAACGGCGCCAAGCCCCGCACCGCGCAGCAGCACGCCGCCATCTTCACCTGCGCCAACGCCTGTTCCATCGTCACCTGCCTTATCTTCCCCGGCTGCCGGCCCGACCTTGGAGCCGAAGCCCGATGCTGCATATCCTTCGCCTTCCGCGGCTCCCGCTGCTGCAAAAAACGGCTTGTTAGACCTGAATTCGGCTACGCTGGAGCAATTGGACGAACTGCCGGGCATCGGAGCCAGCAAAGCGAAAGCGATTCTGGAATACAGGGAGAAAAAGGGGCGGTTTCAAAAAGTCGAGGAACTGGCTGAAGTTAAAGGCATCGGCAAAAAGATGCTTGAAAAATTGAAACCCTACGTCTATGCGGGAAAACTATAGCAATCTTTTCATTTGTCGAATAGTGTGCGAAAATAATAAGGGAAAGATTACCTAAAAGGGGATGACTCAATGTCTAACGAACGCAAATTAAGTATCGAAACGCTTGCCGTGCATGCAGGACAAGAACTGGACCCGACAACGATGTCGCGCGCAGTCCCGCTGTACCAAACTACATCCTATGGTTTCCGCGATACGGAGCATGCCGCGAATTTGTTTGCGCTTAAAGAATTTGGCAACATTTATACGCGTTTGATGAATCCGACCACCGATGTATTCGAAAAGCGGGTCGCTGCGCTGGAAGGCGCGCCTGCGGCGCTTGCGACTGCCTCGGGTCAGGCAGCTATTACATACTCCATCCTGAATATTGCCGGTGCCGGAGATGAAATCGTTTCCGCATCGAGCTTGTACGGAGGCACTTATAATTTATTTTCCACGACATTGTCGAAACTGGGCATCAAGGTCAATTTTGTAGATCCCGGCAATCCCGAAAATTTCCGGGCGGCGATTACAGACCGGACAAAGGCTCTTTACGCGGAAACGATCGGTAATCCGAAAGGCGACGTACTGGATATCGAAGCGGTAGCCGCAATCGCGCATGAGCACGGAATTCCTCTGATTGTGGACAATACGTTCCCAAGCCCTTATTTGCTTCGCCCGATCGAGCACGGTGCAGACATCGTCGTTCACTCGGCTACGAAGTTTATCGGCGGCCACGGCACATCGATCGGCGGCGTTATCGTGGACGGAGGCAAATTCGACTGGCAGGCAAGCGGCAAATTCCCCGGATTGACGGAACCCGACCCAAGTTATCATGGTGTCGTCTATACGGCGGCAGTCGGCCCTATCGCTTATATTATCAAGGCACGCGTGCAATTGCTGCGGGATATGGGAGCCGCGATTTCGCCGTTTAACTCGTTCATGCTGCTGCAAGGTCTTGAAACGCTGCATCTGCGCATGGAGCGCCACAGCTCCAATGCTTTGAAGGTCGCGGAGTTTTTGGAGAATAACGATGCTGTCGAGTGGGTTAACTATGCCGGCCTCAAGAGCCATCCATCTTACGAACTGGCGCAAAAATATTTGCCTAAAGGCCAGGGAGCGATTCTCACGTTCGGCATTAAGGGCGGCCTGGAAGCCGGGCGGAAGGTCATTAATGCCGTGAAGCTGTTTTCGCATTTGGCGAATGTCGGCGATTCCAAGTCGCTGATCATTCATCCGGCCAGCACGACGCATCAGCAGCTCGGTGAGGAAGAGCAAGTTTCGGCCGGCGTTTCGCCGGGCATGATCCGGCTTTCCATCGGTACGGAAGCCATCGACGATATACTCTACGATTTGGATCAAGCGATCAAAGCGAGCCAAGCGTAAAAAGGAGACGAGACAAGGCCAATGAGCACCCGCAAGGATTGGGACACTTATTTTATGGATATCGCGTATATGGCATCGACCCGTTCCCAATGCAGCCGCAGGCATGTAGGCGCTGTGCTGGTTCAGGGCAAAAAGCTGCTCGGAACAGCCTATAACGGGGCTCCGATGGGGGTACCCGATTGCAGCGAAGCCGGCTGCATGCTCGTTGAGGAAATCGAACTGAAAGTGGTCGGCGAGAAGGAGGAAATGGTCCGCAAGCAGCGCTGCATCCGCACGATTCATGCCGAGCAGAACTTGCTCCTCTTTACCGACAGGGAAGACCGTGAGGGCTCGACCGTATACGTAACCGATCAGCCGTGCTGGACTTGCGCGAACATGCTCGCCAACAGCGGAGTGACGGAAATCGTGTTTCATCGCGGTTACCCGAAAGACAGCGAGAAAGTAAGCGGCCTGATGCAAGCCAGAGGCATCGCTTTTCGGGGAATGGAAAGCTACGAGCCTCCGCAGGGTACTCTGTCCGAAGTTGTGAATTAAAGATTTGAAATGGCAAAAAAGAGAAAGCATCTCTTTTCGCAGCCGACGTTACGTCGCGCGGAAGGAGGTGCTTTTTTTTGTTGGAACCGTTCCGGTCTGCGCCTCCTATGCGCACTCTCCCTTTGGCTCAGGAAGGAGCCCGGGGAGCTGCCGATTGCGAATGGCCCCCGTTATGCAATGCTATACCGCGCTTGGGAGAACTTCGCTCAGGCGATTGAAGGTGCTATAGGAATGAGTGCAGCATTACGGTCTGAACCGCCTGTCTTTACGTCCCAATGTGGGCGGCAATACGGAACCGTCTGCTTTCCCAGTCAGACGTGGTGATGTCCATTGGAGTGGGGTAAAGGCGAATCAACCGAGCCATACTTGCCCAGCACTTCTTATGGACGCTATCCCTTTTACTCAGAAGAGGCTCGAGGCTCGGTAGGTATGATTAAGTGCGACGGCTATGTTGCGTTGGGAGCTCGCGTGCGGGCAGCAAAGTGCTGTTCCGCTGAAACGAGGTAAAAGCTGATACCCGTGGATTCGACCACCTGTCGTGCACGCCTAGCGTGGGGCATTGAGGTACTGCAAGAGTACTATTCTGCTAGAAAGAGGCGAAAGCGAATCCATGTGGATTCGACAACCCGCTGTGCAGCACCCAGCGTGGGGCATTGCGGTACTCATGGCGGGGAGGGGCGGGTTAGGTAATGCCGATAGCTGCCCAATCCACAACCATGAGCGAAGGGGATAGCGATCATAAGACGAAGCGCGTTGATACTTTGTAGTCGGCCGCCGTCACGATTGCGCCAGGCGGCCACGATCAGGCCGCGATCGGGTCGCGTTACGCGGCAGATCAAGCTAACTGAACGTTTCATTGGCGGAAAGTCCTGTTCTACGGAATATGAAGCCAACGGATTTACGAAACGATCGATTATTCGGCTGAAGCTGCGTACATTTGTCGATGAAGCGTCATGTACCCCCTGAGCCGCAGGGATAGCGGCCATAAATCATTTGAAAAATAGGAGTGATGTCCGCATGAATCGCCCGGTTGTTCTAGGATGCTGTCTGTGGATAACCGGCTATGTGCTCGCGATGTACGCGAAGCTGCCTTGGTTATCCTTGACCGCCTGCCTGCTGCTGTTGTGTGCGGCAGCAGGGGTGTTTGCGCTCCGGCTGCCTGGACGGCTGCCGGTGTGTGCGTTTTTGCTGGTCGGAGCAGCCATGGGCTACTTCCATTGGACCGACCAGCGCAATGTGTCCGCCCTGCTTCAGCAAGGGCTGAAGCAGGAGCAAATCGACGGCAGCGAGGTCACGCTGCGCGGCCGCATCGCCAGCCCTGTCTCCGTCGACGGCGACAGGGCCAGCTTTACCGTGGAAGCGGAGGATATCCGCTTCCAGGGCACGGACGCTTTCCCGCTGGGCGGGGAAAGCGTGCAGGTTTCGCTGCGCCTGCTCCGGCAGGAGCAGCAGGCGCAGGCGGCGAGCTGGCGGCGCGGCGACGCCTTGGCGCTGCACGGGACGCTGCGCAGCCCGTCCGTGGAACGCAACTTCGGCGGCTTCGACTACCGCCGGTATTTGCGCCTTCACCGCATCCATTGGCTGCTTACAGCCAAAGGAGCGGATCAGGCGCAGGTCGAGCCTGCCAAGCTGCGCTTTAGCGTCGTCCAGTTGCTGCGCCTCAACGACGATTTGCGCGACGCCCTGGGCAGGCGTATGGATCTTATTTTCCCTGCGGCTGAGGCAGGGTTTATGAAAAGCATGCTGATCGGCATGCTGGACGATCTTGATCCTGACCGCTTCCAGCAGTTTTCGGAGCTCGGTCTGACGCATATTTTGGCGATTTCGGGGCTAAATGTCGCTATTTTTCTCGGCGTCTGCATCTGGATCATGAAAAAAATGCGTTTGACAAAAGAAACGTATTTGCTGATCGCAATGCTGCTCATGCCTTTCTATATTCTAGTTACGGGTGCTTCGCCTTCGATTGTACGGGCAGGCCTGATGGCGATTGTCGCTTTGTATGCGGTCAGGCGCGGAATCGTAAAGGATGCGCTGCATATTACGGCGATCGTTGCCTGGTTCATGCTGCTTGTCAATCCTTACTATTTGCTTGATGTCAGCTTTCAGCTCTCCTTTCTGGTGACGATCGGACTTATTGTCGGCGTTCAAAGAGTCAACCTTTTGCTGGAAAAGTTCATTACATCCGGCGCTCTCAGAAATACGATGTCTATTACGATCGTGTCGCAGCTTATTTCTTTTCCGATCTCGATTTATTATTTCAACCAGTTCTCGCTGCTGTCCTGGGTCGCAAATGCTTTCCTTGTTCCCGTCATCAGCATGGTGGTTTTTCCGGCAGGAATCGTGGCCCTTGCGTCCGGGCTCGTATACTTGCCGGCAGGCCAAGGAATCGGTTGGCTGCTTTCGTGGCTGAATAAAGGCGTGTTTTGGATTACGGATGAGCTGCAGCAGTTTCGCCAGTTCAAAATGATTTGGCCGACTCCGAGCATGGCTTGGATTGCGGCATTTTACGGGTTGCTTATCGTGACGTATTTGCTTCTTCACGAACGAAGAAAGCTGAGCGGCGAAGATCCCGGCTTCTCATTGAACCCGGCGGCCGCCTCAGACGGAAAGAAGATCCGGTTAACTCTGTGTCTTGCTCTAAGTACAGCCGGCCTTGTGTTGCTGCTCTATATGGGCTATACGCCCGAGCGGTTCAACCGGTCAGGACTTGTGCAATTTATCGATGTGGGGCAGGGGGATAGCATTTTGATCCGCACTCCTTACGGCCGTCATCTGCTGATTGACGGAGGCGGCACGTTGAGTTTCCGCAAACCCGGGGAGGAGTGGAAGGAGCGGAAAGATCCGTATGAGGTCGGCAAAAAGCTGCTCGTTCCGCTGCTCAAAAAACGCGGCGTACACAAGCTTGACCTGCTTGTTCTGACACATGAGGACGCGGATCATAGCGGAGGTTTGCAGGCGGTCATCGAGCAGGTTCCGGTGCGCAATTTTTTGTTTAACGGTACGGTGAAGCCTAATGCCGGGATAACAAAGCTTTTTGCAACGGCTATGGATCGCCGCATTCCGCTGCTGACGGCAGAGCAGAGTTCCTGGATGCAGATTGACCCGGATACGAGCCTGCACATTTTGCATCCTTTTTCGGGAACCGGGCAAGAGGTGCAGACGGCAGCGGAGCAGAACGGCCATTCTATTGTTTTTTTGCTGGACATGCAGGGTACCCGCTGGCTGTTCACAGGCGATATGGAAAAAGAGACGGAGCGCGCCATTCTCGCACGTGTGGCGGGCGGAGCTGCGGCGGCGGGGGCATCGGCGGCGAAAGAACAGCCTGTCGATGTGCTGAAAGTGGCGCATCACGGCAGCAAAACCTCGACTATGGAAGAGTGGCTAGCTTATTGGCGGCCGGGCACAGCGGTCATTTCCGTCGGCGCGCAAAACAGCTACGGCCACCCGTCGCCCGCCGTTACGGAGCGGCTGCTGCAGCACGGGGCCAGGGTGCTGCGAACAGACACGATGGGGGAGGTTCAACTGGAAGTGAGAGATGGGGCAATATTCGCCAGAACGAGATTTCAGCAGTAAACGGCGCTTCAGCAGGGCAAAGGGAGGGTACATCTTGTATCTTTTTGGCCCAATTCATATAATGAAAGGGTAAATTTTAGTGCGGATGGGACAAACGTCATAAGAGGTGATCAGCATGTCCGAAATGCGATTGAATGACGGGGCGGATGTGGAGTTGTCGCCGCTCGGAGATAAGGCGGTTCTTGTCCGGTTGGGCGACAGCATTGACCGGCAAACGCACGATAAAGTTCAAGCCTTGAGCTTGCTCCTGAATCGGCAGCCATTTCCAGGCTTGGTCGAGATCGTGCCTGCTTTTGCGACGGTAGCCGTATTCTATGAACCTATGAAGGTGTGCGATCCGCATACGGGAGAGAGCTCGCGGCCCGGGCGCGGCGGCGCACGTTCGCCGTATGAATTGGTGTGCGGCGTGTTGAGGCGGATGGCTGCGAATCTGGACGGACAAGCTGCGGAATCGCCAAGAGTGATTCATATCCCCGTATGCTACGGAGGGGAGCTGGGTCCCGATCTGGCGGATGTCGCCGGGCATAACGGACTCGCCGTGGAGGAAGTGATAGAGATTCATTCCGCACAGGAATATTTGGTGCACATGATCGGGTTTGCTCCTGGATTCCCTTATTTGGGAGGCATGTCCGAACGCATTGCTGCGCCGAGGCGAAGCACGCCGAGATTCATGATTGAAGCGGGAACGGTCGGTATCGGGGGAAAGCAGACGGGCATTTATCCCGTACCGACTCCGGGGGGCTGGCAATTAATCGGCCGGACGCCGGTAGCGCTGTTTCGCCCGAACGACGAGAATCCCAGCCTGCTGCGAGCGGGAGACCGGGTTCGCTTTCAGCCGATCAGCTACGCGGATTTTGTCGAGTGGAAGGAGGGATTGCGATGAGTATCCATATTCTGCTCCCGGGTCTGCTTACTACGATTCAGGATAAAGGGAGATTCGGTTTTCAACAGCAGGGCGTTATTGTCGGCGGGGCGATGGACGGCTTTGCACTGCGGGCTGCGAATCTGGCGGTGGGCAACGAGGAAGGGGCCGCGGCATTGGAAGTTACTTTGCTGGGGCCGAAGCTCAGGTTTGACCGGGAATCGGTCATCGCTATATGCGGCGCAGATTTGTCTCCCGCAATGAACGGGGTGCCTGTCCCCCAGTGGCGCCCCGTTTTTATACAAGCCGGCGGCATACTTGAATTCGGGGCCTGCAAGTCGGGCGTCCGCGCGTACATAGCCGCAGCGGGCGGATTCGACGTGCCTTTGGTGATGCGCAGCCGCAGCACGTATCTTCGGGCCGGACTTGGGGGCTGCGAGGGCCGGGCGTTAAAAGCCGGCGATGTGCTGCATCCGGATCGGCCAACCGATTCGTCTCTTCTTTTGATAAAGCGATTATCAAAAGAAGGTTCTTCGCAGCCTTACCGGGCGGCGGATTGGTGCATAGGCCATGACGTGCGGCCCGCTTACGCGAAAAACCCGGTTGTTCGTTTCGTCCGGGGGAGCGATTACGGGCATTTCACCGAGGAAAGCCGGCACCTTCTGGTCTCGGGCCAGTTTCAAGTGTCCCCGCAATCGGATCGGATGGGTTATCGGCTGGAGGGAATAAAGTTGGGCTTGCAGGAAGCTTTGGAGCCGATTTCCGAAGCCGTCACGGCGGGGACGATTCAGGTGCCGCCCGGCGGAAATCCGATTATTCTTATGGCCGACCGTCAAACGATCGGCGGTTATCCGAAAATAGCGCAAATTGCCGAGGTCGATCTGCCGCTTCTTGCGCAAGTGCAGCCTGGCTCGGCCATTCGATTTTGCGAAATATCCCGGCAGGAGTCCGAGGAGCTTTATATCGGGCAGGAGCTGCAAATCCGGAAATTGACCAGAGCTATTGAAATCAGGCTGAGGGAGATGTGATAAAAAGATGAGGACTGCGGTCGATTTGAACTGCGACCTAGGAGAAAGCTTCGGAGCTTATACGCTGGGCCGGGATGGAGAGCTGCTGTCGCTTGTTACTTCGGCCAATATTGCGTGCGGGTTTCATGCAGGCGATCCCGGCACGATGAGAACTACAGTGAAACTTGCTCTTGAACGGGGCGTAGCGATAGGGGCGCATCCGGGCTTGCCGGATCTGGTCGGTTTCGGCCGCCGGGAAATGAACATATCTACGCGGGAAGCTTGCGATATGACGGTTTATCAGATCGGCGCCCTGGACGCTTTTGTGAGAGCGGAAGGCGGTACCATGCAGCATGTAAAGCCGCATGGGGCCTTGTACAATATGGCCGCGCGCGACATGAAGCTGGCCGAGGCTATTGCCGAAGCCGTCTATCGGGTCAATCCCGAGCTGATTTTGTTCGGTCTCTCGGGCAGCCGGCTTATCGAGGCGGGGAACAAAATCGGCTTGCGTACCGCCAGCGAGGTTTTTGCCGACAGGACTTACCGGCAGGATGGATCGCTTACACCGCGCAATGAGCCGGAAGCCGTCATTGAAGACCCTGCTCAGGCCATGAAGCAATTGCTGCAAATGGTCAAAGCAGGGAAAGTGACTTCCAGGGAAGGCGTCGGCGTGCCCATTGCTGCCGAGACGGTGTGCGTTCATGGGGACGGCGAACAGGCTTTGCTGTTCGTCCGACAAATCCGCGAGCTGTTAGCGGCGGAAGGCATTGCTCTGAGCGCAGTCGGCGGAAGCCGACACTGACCCCGGGATTCGAGGGGCAAATAAAAGATTGCACATTCAGCCACTTGCCGAAGTGGCTTTTTGATTTGGACATCGTTGTGGTTACGAAAATGACATTTGTCATATCAGATTGATGATATTCGTGAATTACGCATCGGAGCCGTGCGCGGTATGATACATACATGACAACAACAATTACGAGGTGAACATAATGAAATCGATCATTGAATTGGAACATGTCTGTAAAGAGTTCAAAGGAAAGCGGGCTGTCGACAACTTGTCCCTTACTGTCGAGGAAGGCAGCGTAGTGGCGCTGCTCGGACCGAACGGCGCTGGCAAGACGACGACGGTTTCGATGATTCTCGGGCTTTTGCAGCCGACGCAGGGCACGATTCGCCTGCTGAACGGAAATCCGCGGGACCGGGCGGTTCGGGATCGGATGGGTGCGATGCTGCAGGAAGTGAATGTCATCGAAGGGCTGACCGTCGCCGAGACGATCGAGCTGTTCCGGCATTATTATTCCAGGCCGATGTCGCTGGAAAAGCTGCTGAGCGTCTCGGGTCTGGAATCCGAGCGGAACAAGCGGGCCTCGTCGTTGTCCGGCGGGCAAAAGCGGCGGCTCGGCTTTGCGCTGGCGCTGGCCGGCGATCCGGCCGTGCTCTTTTTGGATGAGCCGACCGTCGGGATGGACATTACTTCGCGGCAGCAATTTTGGGAAACCGTCCGCGAGATGGCAGCCAGAGGAAAGACGATCATATTGACGACCCATTACCTGGAAGAAGCCGACAGCATCGCCGACCGGATCGTCGTCATCAATGGCGGCAAGCTGGTTGCCGACGGAACTCCGGCTGAAATCAAGGCTTCGACGAATCAAAAGACGATCTTTTTTACCGCCGGTCCAAAGCTCGATCCGGAGTCGCTGCAATCCATTCCGATGATTTCGAAGGTGACGTGGAGCGGACGAAAGGTGAAAATTACGAGCCCTGACACGGATCAGGTCATTATTGCGCTCATTCAGCGTCAGTTGGACATCAAAGATATCGAAATTCATACGGGCGGCTTGGAAGATGCCTTCCAGTTTTTGGTTCAAGCCTAAGCGGAAAACGAGTATACCAAAGGAGATGCAAAACATAATGATGAGAGCGATGATTGCCCAATGCAAGGCCGAACTGTTAAGGACGGTTCGCAATAAGCGGTTTTTCGTATTTTCGATGATTATGCCGGCCGTGTTTTATTTCATTTTCTCTTCAACGATAGGGGACAATGTTAATGTAGGCGGAGTCGCGTGGAAAGCTTACTATTTGATGTCGATGACCGTGTTCGGCGTTGTCGGGGCGTGCGTCAACACGCTGAGCATTAAATTCGCCCAGGAAAGAACGCAGGGCTGGGTCAAAATGATCGAGATTACGCCGCTGCCGTCGAGCGCTTACGTGCTATCCAAAATTGTGTCCCAATCGATCATTAATCTGTCCACGATCGTTTTCATGTTTATTTTGGGCGCCGCGTTGAAAGGGGTCGATCTGACGCTGGCGCAGTGGATCGGCTGCGGGCTCTGGATTTGGCTTGGCGCGCTGCCTTTCATGGCTCTGGGAACGCTGATCGGCACGCTGAAAAGCGTAGAGGTTACCCAAGTAGTCGCGCAAATCGTCTTTATGGGCACTTCGCTGCTGGGCGGCTTATGGATGCCGACGCAAAGCATGCCTGCGATACTGCAAAATATTGCTCTCGCTTCGCCGACTTACCGGTTCGGCCAAGGGGCGTGGAACATTATTGCGGGAATCGCTCCCAGTCTGAATGGCATGCTCATTCTTGCGGCGTACCTGATCCTGTTTGTGATATTATCTTCATATATAATCAAAAAGCAGAAAGCGGTCTGAGCATGAATTCTACCGGTTTTTCCCGCAAAAAAACGTTTGAAAGCTTTTGGCTGTTATGGTCTTTGTATTTGATCTTTCCGACTATGACTTTACTGAACAAGCCGGTTCCGCAAATGTGGATCGGCTTCGCTTTGCTGGCCTGTTTTGTCGGTCTGCTGATCATGTCCGTGAGAAACGCCGCGCACAGAATCTTTTATTTGCCGCCGGTTTTTACGATCCTCGTTATATTTTCATTAAACTACAGTCCTTATCTCGTCTATATGTTTTTTTATACCGCGCCGTTGATCGGCATGCTGCCTACGCGGAAGCAATTTATGACCATGTTCGCGTTGATGATAGCGGCAATCGGAGTGACTTGCCTGCTGGCTTTCGGCAAGCAGCACGAAGACGAACTTATGTATTTGCTTCCTTCGCTGCTTGTGCTGCTTGTGCTTCCGTTCGGCATCCGCTCCAGAATGAAGTCGAATGAGCTCAAGGCAAAGCTGAATCTGGCCCATGAGGAAATCACGCGCCTGGCGATGGTCGAGGAAAGGCAGCGCATATCCCGCGATCTTCACGATACGCTGGGGCATACGCTTTCGCTCATTACATTAAAAAGCGAGCTGGCGGAGAAATTAATTCCGACCCAGCCTGCACGTGCCGTTCAAGAGGTCAGGGACATACAATTGACTTCACGCGCGGCGCTCAAGCAGGTCCGCGAGCTTGTATCGGGAATGAACGCCTTGTCGATCGACGAAGAGCTTCGGCAGGCAAGACAAATGTTATCCGCCGCATCCGTGCAGCTCGACATTATCGGAGACGTGAAGCAATGGGACGCTCCTCCTCTGGTTCAAAACATATTGGCGATGTGTCTGAAAGAAGCGATCACCAACGTAGTCAAGCACAGCGGCGCGCGGCGGTGCCGCATCGCTTTTCAGGCCGCCCCCGGATATTGGGAAATGACCGTCGCCGATGACGGCTGCAGCGAGAGCCGTCGCGGAGATCGGCCTCCTTCTTCCGGCCGGGGACTGCTGGGGATTAAGGAGCGGCTGGAATTAATCGAAGGGACGATGTCGTTCCAAATGGATGCGGACAAAGGGACGCAATTGACCGCCAAAGTTCCGCGCATTATTAAGCATCAATGATCCGAAGGGAGCAGAAACAGATGAGAGTTATCGTTGCCGAAGACCAGGGCATGCTTCGCGGTGCGCTGAGCGCACTGCTCGATCTGGAAGCCGACATCGAAGTGGTCGGGCAGGCGGAAAACGGGGAGCAGGCGCTGCAGCTGATTCAAACGGTCGAACCGGATATTTGCATTATGGATATCGAAATGCCGAAGATGACCGGGTTGGATGTTGCCGAAAAATTAAAGGAACTCCGGCATCCTTGCCGCGTCGTCATCTTGACGACGTTTTCCCGCTCCGGATATTTCAGGCGGGCGATGAAGGCCGGCGTACACGGCTTTTTGCTCAAAGACGCCCCTATCGGCGAACTGGGCGAGGCGCTGCGCAAGGTGCATGCGGGCGGGCGCGCCGTCAGTCCCGAGCTGGCGTTGTCGGTTTGGGAAGCCGCCAATCCGCTGTCCGAAAGGGAACGGGAAATATTAAAGCTGATTGCGCAGGGCTTGTCGGCGGACGAAATGGCCAAGCGGCTGTTTTTGTCAGGGGGCACGATCCGCAATTACGTTTCGGAAATTATGCAAAAGCTGGATGCCAAAAACCGCATCGATGCGATCAGCATCGCCGAAAAAAACGGCTGGCTGGACTAAAATCATTTCATAGGTCCGGTATCTTTGATCGTTGCCTTAACAGCTACGCGAATGTCCGCCTTGGCCAGCTCTGCGCCCCAGTTTTGCGCCACCTTCTCAAATTCGGCAAATGAATTCGCCCGTGCATACAGCCCTAGACCGATCGGATCGATCTTGTGGGCTTGAATTTTTTTAATCAACCGTTCAAACCGCTTTTCCAACTGCTTTGTAATGAGTGCCTCCAGTTTTTTTTCATTTTTTTGCACATCAAAAGGGAACATTCGTTCCCTGATACCAATGAACATACGAACTTTAATATCGTAGTGAAACTTGTTCCCGCTGTACGATGTTCGAATGCTCGTTTTGATCCGGCTGGCCTCGAAACCTAATTTATTCGTAGAAAACGGGTCCTGCAGGGGAGCGCCGGGAATGGTCACCGTCATGTTGACCGGGGCTTTCGCTTCTTTTTGCAGTATTCGCAACAATTTCGTTTCCACGGCATTCAACGTGAGTACATATTTTCCTTTGTTGTCCAGCAGTGCCGTGCCTTTTAACCGGATTTCTTTTCTTTTGTCCAGTGCAACTTCGGACATGCTGGGGGTAAGCCCGGTATCGCTTATTTGCCGGCGCAGCTCCATAAGAGTCGTGGATACGGTCTCCGATCTGGCGCTCTTGGTATCGACCATTCCGCGAAGCAGCATTGGCGTGTACGGCTGGTCTTTCGGATTCAAATAAATAATTTTGGAGACCGGCCCGTCCACAGCGATCATTCTAGGTGTCAGCTGATTTTTCGTATCGCGGAAAAACACATCAAGGAGCGGGAACCAGTCTTCACGCTCGAGGATGCGCTTGCCGATCAGTATCGTCAACACCTTTTTGCCGACGATAGATCCCGCCGATTTCTCCTCCATTTTGCTTCTCGCCTCGCGAATCGTATCCACTTCGACGCTTCTCTCCTGCGTTTTCTTTTTTGCGCTTTTACTGTATACGGGCGAACTCATATAGAAAATCACATGTTTATCCGGAGTCAGATCGATGCCAAGCGAGAAGTTATTCGTAACATTTTCCAAATCCACGCGATCGCTGCAACCGGTGGCGGCAAGGAGTGCGGCGATAAGCCCGGCACGCAGAAGATGTCTAATCATTGTTCCTCCTCCGGCGAAAGCGATCATACAGCCACAAGTAAAGAAGCATGCACACGGGAAACACATATTCTACGCCCAAGCCGAGCTGGCCAAGCAGGGCATTCAACTTCGTGCTCTGCGGAAAGGTCGGCATGAAGAAATACGTGCCCACGGCAAGCAGCAGCCACAGCGCCCGCAGGTGGTTGGTGTGATCCGATTTTCCGAGCAGCCAGCTTGTGCAGTAGACGATAATGAACATCGGAGGTATCCATGCCATCGTAAAAATGATCAAATAGAAGACGATAAAGATCATTTCGATTCGTTCAACAAACTTGAATTCTATAGTCTTCAGGGCGAAGATCCCAGGTTCGCTGTATTTTGCTATGTCATTCGGGCTGAAATAGACGAAGCAGACGATCGTGACCAGCAGGTAGGCGAGCGTAGCTAACGAATTGGCGATCGTCAAGCCGAGTGCAGCCCTCCTTTTGTTTTGCAAATACGGATAGAAAATAAAGGTAGCCGCAAAACCCAAGAAATAATATATCGTATCCGGTACCGCAGCAATAACGGGCTGCCATCCTTTCTTGAACAAAGGAAACAAATGGAGCCAATGGGCGTTTTTCAGCGGAAGCAGGTAAACGAGCGGTATCCATAAGGTGAGAAGCAGCACGGTTTCGGCGAATCTGCCTGTTATGCGAAGACCGCCGCGCACGACATTATACGTGGGAATGAGCAGCAAAATCATAATCAAATACTCGGGAGTTTGCGGCAAAAGCCACTCTTTCGTAATCAAAACCGCATACACAATACATGTATAGCTGAAATAGAAGAAGTAAAGCGCAAGCAGAACTGCCCCCGTTCTGCCAGCCCATTTGCCAAAGTAATGCGTCAGCAGGTCAAGCAAAGTCCCGTCGGGATATTTTTTCATCACCTGGACGACAACCAGGCTGGAAACCGTGGTAATGACCCAACAGGCAAAGAGCGTCATCCAGCCGTCTGTGCTCGCCTTCTCGGCCAACACCCGCGGTATGGATATGAAGCCGACGCTGATCACCATGCTCGCTTGGATGCAAATAAATTGCACGAGCGTAATCTCGTTGCGGACGCATTTGTTCATCCCGGATCACCGTCCGAACGACTCGGCTTTTTTCTCCGCGATTGTATCGCCTTTGTTCCGGAAGGGCGTCTTCTCATTAGCCAAAGGGGCAGCCGGACAGCCGTATCTTTCCAATCGGCGGGACGCGCCGGCGCGAACGGATTGGTGTAAGGAGTGCCGAGCGACTCCAGCGAAATCAGATGGCTGATCATCGTCAGCATTCCGATCAAGATGCCGACGAGGCCGAACATGGAAGCTGCGATCATCATTCCGAAGCGGGTAAGCCGGATGGCGGCGACCATATCGTAGTTGGGCAAAATGAACGATGCAATAGCCGTGAAAGCGACGACAATCACCATGACACTGCTGATTAGCCCTGCCTGTACGATGGCCTGCCCGATGACGATGCCGCCGACGATGCCGACCGTTTGCCCGACCGGCGCAGGGAGGCGGACTCCCGCCTCGCGGATCATTTCGAGGGTGAGCTCCATCAGAACGGCTTCAAAGAACGGCGGAAAGGGAACCCGGCCCCTGTATTCGCCGATCGACAGCAGCAGCTTAACTGGAATAATCTCAAAATTATAGGAAATAACGGAAATATAAAAGGCCGGCAAAAGAATCGCAACGAAAAAAGCGAACATCCGCAGCAGCCGAATAAAGGTGGCGATTGACCAGCGCGTGCTGTAGTCGTCAACGGCTTGAAAGAACGACATAAAAACGACGGGCGCAATGAGCACGCTTGGAGAACGGTCCAGCACAACGGCGAATCTGCCCTGCAAAATGTGCGAGGCGGCGGAATCCGGTCTTTCCGTTGTAATAAATTGCGGGAACAGGGAGCGGGGATTGTCTTCGATCATCTCGGCCAGCTCGCCGGTGTTGATCACAGTGTCTACATCCAGACTTTGTATGCGGCTCTCCAACACTTGCAAAACTTCCGGATTTGCGACATCAGCCAAATATAAAATCGATGCGGAAGTTTGCCCTCGTTGTCCTACCGTCAGTTCCTTTATTTTCAATTCCCGGTCCGGAATGTAGCGGCGGATTAATGCGATGTTTTGCATGCCTGTCTCCACAAAACCTTGGTGGGCTCCGGACAGGGAAGCCTCAAGCTGCGGATCGACAATCGCGCGCTGCGGCCATCCCTGCGTATCCAAGGCATAGGCTTCGGTCCGCCCGTCGACAAAAAGCACGCTTTTGCCGTGAAAAATGGCCGCCTGCACATGCGACCATACGGAGAGGGACTGGACTTGTCCGACCAAGGTCGTAAAATCGCTGTTTGCGACGCCCGTTTCATGTTGAAGCGGCTGAAGCACATTGTTATTGATCGAGCTTTTGTCCACGAGCCCATTCAGATAAACGAGCGCTGCCGCCTCACCGGTCTGTCTGATCGTAAGCCGGCGGATATTCAGGTCCGGCGTCTTCGTGAACAAGGTTTGTATGTCCGCAATATGCTGCGACAATGACGCGGTCAAGTGTTCGTTCAAGAGCGGACTGCACTGCTTTTTGGCCGAGCGGTACTTTGTGCTTCCGAACCAACTGGTAAATTGCATCGATCGTCACCTCGCCAAAGCATCATGCTGGAATCTCTGCCATACGCAGCAACAGCCGCACAGGCAGTTGATCGTATTTTTACCGTTTATAGAAAATTCTAACCGCGTTTTCTCGGTACTACATAAACATAGTACTATGCCTTCTGCAGGAATTCCTTACAATGGAAGTAATTCTAGTCTATAATAATCGGGAGGAGCTGCGTGTTTCCATGAATTCTCTTTAACCTAATTCTGCTTTGCCTCGTCTAATATACGGATCAAGGATATTTTTTTGTTTTTTGCGCTATTTTTGTTATTTCGATAGTGACTTTTGGTAAAATGTTTTTTATTCTATAGATTGCAACCTTCTGAGCTAAGCATACGTCTGTAAGGTTGCAAGAGGGAGGGATCCCAGTGGTAGCACCCGAACTGGTAAGAAACGCTCAAGCCGGTGACCGTGATGCTCTCATAACCCTATTGCGAGAAATTGAATCTCACGTCTATCGAACCGCTTACTATATTCTTGGCAATGAACAGGATGCGCTCGACGCTTCGCAGGAGGCGTTGATCCGAATTTATACCAAAATTCATTCATACGAGGAAAAAGCGTTATTCAAGACGTGGGTACAGCGGATTGTGACCAACATCTGCATAGATAAATTCCGCAAAGCGAAGCCTACGGTATCCATTGATGAGCATGAGATGATTTTTACAGCAGAGCACAATGTAGAACAGGAAATTTTAACCGGTTATTTGGCAAAAGATATTCGAGAAGCGATTGACAAGCTTCCCGAGCACCATCGATCTGTAGTTGTGCTTCGCTATTTGCAAGACTTTTCGTATCATGAGATTGCAGAATCGTTGAACTTGCCGCTGAATACGGTGAAGTCTTATTTGTTTCGAGCCAGGCAGCAACTGCAAACTTTACTCCAAGATTATCAGAAAGGAGGTGTTCGGGGATGAATTGTCAAGAGGTGATGGAGCTTATGCAAAGACATCTGGATGGAGATTTGAATGCTCAGGAGGAAGAGGAGCTGCATGTCCACCTGATGCATTGTTTGGAATGCGCGGAAATGTTCGAACGGCTGCGAAGTTTGTCCGATGAGCTGACCCAGCTGCCCAAGGTGCTTCCGCCCTACAGCCTGGTTGATGCCATACTGCCGCAGTTGAACGAAATACGGTTGCAGGCAGAAGCTTCCATTGCCGATACAACAATGGTTGCCGTTCAGCCGGCAAGCCATTCATCCGTTTCCGGGCACCCTCAACGACAACCTCGGAGACGCGCGTTCGGATCGCAAATTTCATGGAAGTTGGCTGGCGGTATTGTCGCTGCCGGTTTAATTATCGGATTTTTTGTTTTCCAGACAGGCAAGCCTTCATATGACCAGGCGGACGCGCTTCTTCAGCCGCAGGCCAAGAAGGAGTCGAAATCCACAGCAGCGCAAACAGCCGCATCGGCGGATAACAGCACCGGCGCCGGCGGCGAAGCAAAGCGGAACGTGTTGTCCGTTCCAGAGCCGACCGCTTCCATATTTCCGGCACAGCAGGAGTCTAAAGCTTTCGGGCCGACAAGCACCCCGGGTGCGGTGAGTGCGGGCAGTGCCGCCAAGCTGGAGCCCCCGGCTATGCTTGATCAGCGTTCGGATTCCAAAGACGATAAAGCTTCGGCTGCATCTTCCAAAATGGGACCGATAGCGACCGATCCCGAGCCTTTGGGCCATCAGGCTGCGCCCGCTTCTTCGCCAAGCAGTAAGCAGCCGCCTGCCGCAAATCAGACGCCGGCTGCTTCGCAGGAGTCCGCCGCTGCTGACCGGGCGCCGGTGCCGACGGAGACGCCCCAGGCCGCAAACAAGCTGAAAACGGAGGGTCCTTCATCTTCCCCTGCTCCTACGTCTTCAGAGCCGCCGGCAGATCCGAATGTAAGCAATCAGGCCGGAATGCGCGGATTTCTGATGGCCGAACCGCAAGCTTTCAAATCTGTCACGGGAACGTATGAGGCTGTCGTGAAAGATCAGCAGGTTGTCGTTCGGGACGCTGCGTCCAAGGAAACCGTCTTTACGTCCAAACAAAAATGGCCGTCGTCGGATGAAATTGTTTTCGTTGAATGGTCCAAAGACAACAAGCTTACGTATCAGGTGTCCACGGGCGACGGGAAGACGCAGACGTTCGTCATCGACGTTTCGGCCAAATCGGAGAAATCCAAATAATTTTTTTAACACGATGCACCAAACGTTAACGTTCAGCGTATTTTATCGTAAAGAGAGTTTAAGAGAGCGAACCTCGGGTTCGGTCACTCGGCCAAAGGTTTCTAGAGCCTTTGCGCCGGTGTTTAAATAGATGCTGTTTCCGGGAGAAGGAGACTGCTTCCGGTACAAATTCTTCCTGTTGCTCGGCAAAGGGATTGCGTCAACATCTTCGGATTTTGACGCAATCCCTTTGTTGTTGGTAAGATAGTCAAGAGGTGGATGCACATGGATGCGAAAAAGGCGTTGAAAGAAATTCAAGCAGGCCGCACCGCGCCGGTTTATTTATGCTACGGACCTGAGAAATATAGAATGCGCGAGTTTATTCAATATTTGTCGGACGCGCTGATTGAGCCCGAGCACAGGGAATTTGCCGTAAGCAAATTCGACCTCGGGGAAACCGGTTTGTCTTTCGTGCTGGAAGATGCCGAGACGCTGCCGTTTATGGTGCCCAAGAAGCTGATTATCGCAACCAATGCGGTATTTTTCACCGGGGCAAGAGACAACAGCAAGGCGGAGCACAACCTGGAACGTTTGATCGAATATTTAAAGTCGCCTGTCGACCATTCCGTCATCGTGTTTACCGTAGACGCGGACAAGCTGGATGAGCGCAAAAAAGTGGTCAAATCGCTGAAGGAGCGCGATGCGGCGATCCCTTTCTTGTCGCTGACCGCGGAAGAGCTGCAGCAGTGGGTAGTAAGGCAGGCCCAGAAGCTGGGCTTTTCGTTCGCGTCCGGCGCAGCCGACCAGCTGATTTTGTATACCGGCGGTAATCTCCAGGCGCTGTCTGCCGAAATCGAGAAAATATATTTATACATCGGTTCCGGAGGCACGGCGACCGGGGAGACGATCGATCAGCTTGTCGCCCGCAGCACCGAGCAGAACGTATTTATTTTGATCGAAGATATCGTACAGCTCCGGCTGGAACGCGCCTTTGTCATTCTTGAAGAGCTGCTCAAGCAGCGTGAAGAGCCGATCAAAATCGCCGCGCTTATTGCCAGGCAGTTCCGGATTATGCTGCAGGTAAAAGAGCTTGGCAAGCAGGGGTATTCCCAGCAGCAGATGGCTTCCCAAGTCGGCCTGCATCCGTATGCGGTAAAAATCGCGGAAGGCCAGGCGAGAAAATACGAGACGGACAAGCTTTGTCTCATTTTATCGCAGCTCGCCGACCTCGATTTTCAAATGAAGAGCGGCCGCATCGACAAGGTGCTCGGTTTGGAAATGTTTTTGCTCCGCCTGGCGGCGTGAGCGGCTGACAACAAAAAAGTCCAGTCCCCGCGAGGGAAACTGGACTTTTGCTTGTATGTGCTGGGATTACGCTTGAGCCGAAAGAGCGTTCAGCTTTTTAGCCAGACGGGACTTCTTGCGGTTAGCGGCATTTTTATGGATTAAACCTTTAGAAGCTGCTTTGTCCAATTTCTTAGAAGCATTGATCAGCGCTTCTTTGGCAGTTTCTACATTATTGCTAGCAGCAGTGGTTTCGAAAGCTTTCACAGCGGTGCGCAGAGCGGACCTTTGGGAAGCGTTGCGAAGACGGCGCTTTTCGCTAACTTTTACTCGTTTGATAGCGGATTTAATGTTTGGCATGAAATTCACCTCCTACTTCACAAAACACGTTCAACGATACATTTTCATGTTTGCTGACAACTTTAAGTATTCTACCATGCTAAATCTGAAAATGCAATAGCTGGTATTGTTCAATGAGCTTTCTTTTTTGCATAACGGCCGCGTCTTCGTCGCACAATAATTTTACTTGCCGACAGAGAAGAGGGAGAGCATTCACTTATGGACTTAAACATCTACTCATCGCATACCGACCTGGCTCTGGACGCCAGAGACATGGCACAAGCAGCGCGACAGGGGCAAAATATTCCGGGCATTGAAACGGAGTCCGAACGGGAGAACGGAATCAGAGTGACGAAGATTCACGTCATGGACGAGCAGGGCTCGCAAGCGCTCGGCAAACTTCCCGGTCATTACATAACGATCGAAGTGCCTGCGCTGCGGCAAAAGGACAGCGATCTTCAGGACCGGGTTGCGACCAAGTTCGCCCAGGAATTCGAGCGCTTCCTGAAAGATATCGGGATCGCTGCGGACGCCAAAGCGCTGATCATCGGTCTCGGCAACTGGAATGTTACGCCCGATGCGCTGGGGCCGCTCGTTGTGGAGAATGTGATGGTGACCCGCCATTATTTTGAGCTTTACCCGAACGACGTAACGCCCGGCTACCGGGCTGTGAGCGCCGTGGCCCCCGGCGTACTCGGCACTACGGGCATTGAAAGCGGCGATATCGTACAGGGAATTGTCGACAGATCCCGTCCGGACGTCATTATCGCCATCGATGCGCTCGCTTCGCGGTCGCTGGAGCGGGTGAATACGACGATCCAGATCGCCGACACCGGCATACATCCGGGATCGGGCATCGGGAATAAGCGCAAAGGGCTGACGAAAGAGGTGCTGGGCGTTCCCGTAATCGCGATCGGCGTGCCGACCGTCGTCTACGCTTCGACGATCGTGAACAACACCTTCGATATGATGCGCAAACACTTTGGCGAGCGGACGAGCAACACCGGGCAAATTCTCGGGCTGCTCGACGGGATGCAGGAGGAAGAGAGACTGATGCTCGTCAGAGAGGTGCTCAATCCGGTCGGTCACGACCTGCTCGTAACGCCGAAGGAGATCGACGAGTTCATCGAGGACATCGCCAACATCATCGCCAGCGGCCTTAACGCCGCGCTGCACGACGCTGTCAGCGCCGAGAACGTCTCGGCTTACACGCATTAAAGGCATATGCTTTTTTACGGGAGCTCCTGAACAGGGGTTCTTTCTATTTTGTCTATCAAAAATTTTCTATCGTCTCGGGTTCTACGCGGGCAGGCCTGTTTCATAGATTAAAGTAAGATAGATTAGGAGGAATCGCTGTGATGAAATGGACATCCGCCACACTCAATCTTAGCCGCATCCGCAAAACGTACCAGAGCGCCAACACGCTGGGGAGGACTTTTTTCCTGCTCGGCCTGGCCACCCTAGCCATTTTCGTTCTCATAGGGCTCGGAAGCTACCTGCAAACGCGGGTGATGACCGCCTCCCCCGTCTCATCCATGAAAGGACTTGCCGCATCGGTCACCAATCAGTTTTTTATCGACATGTTGGGCATGGAAGTGCCGCATCTGAACAAAAACAACAAAAAATTTACGTTTTCCCAACATAACGTATTCAATTTCGCTTTTCGCCTCGTGACCGATATTAATCCGCATGATCCGAAAAGCTTGATGGCCCGCGAGCTGCCGGGCATGGATACGGACAGAACGACGGTGCTGGTCGCGGGCAGCGCGGCCAACCCCAGCGAGCCGTTCCATGCGAACCCGCCTGCAGATGTTTTTGCAAAGGCAGAACAGACGTCGCTTCCCGCCGCCCCTGATGCGTCAACGGCTCCAAGCCCTATGCCGACTGCAGTTTCCGGCGCCACGCCGCCGAAATTGGCAGGCAAAAATGTCGCTTTTGTTTATCAAACGCACAGCAACGAATCGTTCCTGCCCGAGCTCAAAGGCATTACAGACCCTGACGAAGCCTACAGCGACAAGATCGGCGTCATTAACGTCGGCAGTCGGCTGGCGCAAAACCTGGAAAAAGACGGCATCGGCGCGGTCCACTCGGATACCGTTTATCCGAACACGGTGAAAGGTTTCAAGTACCCGTACTCTTATAAATATTCGCTGAAAACGCTGCAGGAAGCAGCGGCCGCGCATCCGGACCTGCAATATTTTTTCGACATTCACCGCGACTCGGCCGTCCGCAAAAATACGACGGTCACGATCGACGGGAAAGACTACGCTCAGGTTTACTTTATTATCGGCGGCAAAAACCCGGAATGGAAAAAGAACGAGGAGTTCGCAAACGCCATCCATCAGGCGCTGGAATCGAAGCATCCGGGAGTATCGAAGGGCATCCATGCGAAGGAAGCCAACGAGGGCAACGGCCTGTACAACCAGAACTTCTCGCCGAGCAGCATCCTGATCGAGGTCGGCGGACCTTACAATACGCTTGAAGAGTGCTACCGGACAACCGACTGGCTGGCGGACGCCATATCGGAAGTCATTCTGAATGCGAAAAAAGTGGACGCCTCGGCGCCGAAACCATTATGAGCCGCTTGGGCCGGAGGGAAGGGGACGATGAGGATGAAACATTTTTACCTGAAAGTGGCGCTGCTGGGACTGCTGCTGTTGTTCTGCATCTTGTTCGGGGTTAGCCTGGCCACCAGCGGCGTCGAACAGATCCAGGGGCCGCTGACGCTCGCCACGGCAAACGTGCAGGAGGCCGCGGCCAAGCCGAAGGAGAAGGCGGCCGTTCCTTCGCCAAGTCCAGCCCCGGCCAAGGCGGACAGCGGCGCGAAAGCGAAAACGTCGGCCGCCAACGCCAAGGAAAGCCCGGCGAAGGACAAGGAGCAGGCCGATCCCGTCGCCGACCATGACAACGCGCTGAACCGCGTCGGCAACAAGCTCGGCGACCTGCTGCAAATTACCGCCCACCACGGGATCAAGGCGTTCGTTTCGCTATTCGACGGCGTGCTCGGCAAAGGGGAAGGGAAACAAAGCTGAAGAGGCTTCGCACCACGTGCAGCTAGCTCCCAGCGCGCGGTGTTGCGCTGCATGACGGCAGGTAGGTCGACCGCTCCGCCGTCATGCAGCGGCCGGGCCGTCCGCAAAAACCTGCGATGTGTGCCGAACCTGTGGTGTGTGCAAAACCTGTGATGCGTGCCGAACCTGTGGCATGTGCAAAACCTGTAATGTGCAGAGCCTGTGGTGTGTGTAAAACCTGTGATGTGTGCCGAACCTGTGGTATGTACAAAACCTGCGATGTGGTGCGGAACCTGTGGTATGTGCAAAACCTGCGATGTGTGCGGAACCTGTGGTATGTGCAAAACCTGCAATGTGTGCCGAACCTGTGGTATGTGCAAAACCTGTGAAAATCAGGCTGCTCCCGAACTCCATACGCCAGAGTCCAGTTGTACAATCTGCCTGGTTGCGCGAAGAAAACCTGCAAAAGTAGAGTTTTTGCTCGGTTGATACGCTGGAGACGAAAAATTCCTGCGAAAGTGCAGGCTTTTCGCCAAGAACATGGGCTCAGATTCATTTTCGTTGAAAATTCCTGCACAATTGCAGGCTTTTCACCAAAATGAACTACTTTTACAGAAAAAAACTGCACTTTCGCAGGTTTTCTCCCTGCCAAGCCACCCGTATCCCCATTTCAGCACCGCAACCCGTGCAAGAGAGGCGTGGGTTGGGGAAGAGCGTTAACTCGCCACTTTATCAACAATCTACGTGTTTATACAGATGCGCTCTTTCTAATGTGCATTATTTCAAAAATATGGGAAATGCAGGTTTTGGCTAGCAGATAATGCTTGTTAGGAAAAATTCCTGCAAATCTACAGTTTTTTCAGTTAACATGCTGCTCTCGACTCCCACTGACGGATAGTTCCCGCACAATCGCAGGCTCTTCTCAAAAACGGGCTATTTCCTGGGCAAAAGTCTGTACAATCGGGTACAATCGCAGGTTTTCTACATGGCGCCGGGATACACACTCACGATGCCGGAGGTACTGACGCATGACACCGGCGGTGTGCACGCATGCTACCATCGATGTTCACGCATGCCGACGAAACACACTCATGTTCCCGACAATACGTACGCAAGCAACTGTTTATGCTCACGCACGATGTAGGCGATACGCGAGCGGCAGGCTCCGGAACGCGGAGTTTTTCCGCAGTATTCTAGCAGCACATTGCTGTACATTCCCACAACTGCTATAATGAAAATTATTTGCATGTTGGGGGTTAGTCGTAAGAATGACGGACATTCGGGCCAGACAAAAGAAAATTCGCAACTTTTCGATCATTGCACATATCGACCATGGAAAGTCGACGCTTGCCGACCGGATATTGGAATATACAGGCGCGCTCTCTTCGAGGGAAATGCAGGAGCAGGTGCTCGACCAGATGGATCTGGAGCGGGAACGCGGCATTACGATCAAGCTGCAGGCGGTGCGGCTCAGCTACCGCGCGGATGACGGCGAGGAATATATCCTTAACCTGATCGATACGCCGGGACACGTCGATTTTACATACGAGGTGTCCCGTAGTTTGGCGGCCTGCGAAGGGGCGCTGCTTGTCGTGGACGCCGCGCAGGGCATCGAAGCGCAAACGCTCGCCAACGTGTATCTGGCGCTCGACAACAATCTCGAAATCTTGCCTGTTATTAATAAAATCGATTTGCCAAGCGCCGATCCGGAAAAAGTGAAGCAGGAAATCGAGGACGTGATCGGACTTGACGCCAGCGAAGCGGTGCTCGCCTCCGCGAAAGCCGGTATCGGCATCAAGGAAATTCTCGAGCAGGTATGCCAAAAAGTTCCGGCACCGCAGGGTGACCCGGACAATCCGCTGAAGGCGCTGATTTTCGACTCGCATTACGATGCCTACAAAGGCGTAATCGTGTACGTGAGGGTTGTGGACGGCTCGATCAGGGCCGGTTCCAAAATCAAGATGATGGCGACGAACAAAACGTTCGAGGTCATCGAGGTAGGCGCGTTCAAGCCGCGCATGTCCATCGTCGACTCGCTCGACGTGGGCGACGTAGGCTTTATCGTAGCCGGCATCAAAAACGTAGGCGACACGCGCGTCGGGGATACCGTGACGGAAGCGGGGCGGCCTGCGCTTGAGCCTCTGCCGGGTTACCGCCGCATCAACCCGATGGTCTTTTGCGGATTGTATCCGATCGAAACGTCGGATTACAACGATCTGCGCGAGGCGCTGCAAAAGCTGGAGCTGAACGACGCCTCGCTGCGCTTCGAGCCGGAAACATCCTCGGCGCTCGGATTCGGCTTCCGCTGCGGCTTTCTGGGCCTGCTGCACATGGAAATTATCCAGGAGCGGATCGAGCGGGAATTCAACATTCCGCTCATTACGACCGCGCCGAGCGTAATTTACCGCATCACGCTGACCAACGGCGAAGTGATGGACATCGACAACCCGTCCAACTACCCGGATCAGCAGCGCATCGACTTCGTCGAGGAGCCTTACGTGAAAGCTTCCGTCATCGTTCCCAATGATTATGTCGGAACCATTATGGAGCTTTGCCAGGGCAAGCGCGGCGAATACCTGAACATGGAATATTTGGATGCCAACCGCGTCACGCTGACCTATGACATCCCGCTGTCGGAAATCGTCTACGATTTCTTCGACCAGCTGAAATCCAGAACGAAAGGCTATGCGTCGTTCGACTACGAGCTCACCGGCTACAAAAAATCCAGTCTTGTGAAGATGGACATTTTGCTGAACGGCGAGCAGGTTGACGCGCTATCCTTTATCGTGCATCGCGACGGCGCCTACAACCGCGGCAAAATCATCTGCGACAAGCTCAAGGAGCTGATCCCGCGACAAATGTTCGAGGTGCCGATTCAAGCGGCGATCGGACAAAAAATTGTCGCCCGCGAAACCGTGAAGGCGATGCGCAAAAACGTTCTCGCCAAATGTTACGGCGGCGACATTTCCCGGAAAAGAAAGCTGCTGGAGAAGCAGAAGGAAGGGAAAAAGCGCATGAAGCAGGTCGGCAGCGTCGAAGTACCGCAGGAAGCGTTCATGGCCGTATTGAAAATCGACGAGTAAAAGATGATAAGCCGGGGACAGCTGCGAACTGTCCCTTGGCTTTTTTCGCAAAGAAAAGAAAGGAACGGTTGCGATGCAAGTCATTCAAAAAGCCCAAGCGGCCCCGGCGGCCGTTTATATTCATATCCCTTTTTGCACGAACAAATGCCATTATTGCGACTTCAATTCTTATGTGCTGAAAGGCCAGCCGGTCATGGAGTATCTCGACGCCCTGGAGCGGGAGATGGAGCAGACGGTGCAGCGGCAGCCGATCGGCAGGGTAGAGACGATTTTCGTCGGCGGGGGCACTCCGACCGTCCTGCTGCCCGATCAGATGGAACGTTTTCTGCGCATGGTGCGCACTTATTTTCCCGCAGACAGCGGCGAGGTCGAGTTCACGATGGAAGCGAACCCCGGCACGACGGACGAAGACAAGCTGGCTGTCATGAAAGAAGGCGGCGTCAACCGCATCAGCTTTGGCGTGCAGTCCTTCAACAACGATCTGCTCGCGGCAATCGGGCGGATTCATAATACGGACGACGTCTACCGCAGCCTGGACAACGCGAAAAAGCTGGGCTTCCGCAATTTGTCCATCGACCTGATGTTCGGCTTGCCGAAGCAAACGGTGGAGATCATGCAGGCAACGCTAAAAGAGGCGCTGGCGCTAAATTTGCAGCACTATTCGATCTACAGCCTCAAAGTGGAGGAAAATACATTGTTCCACACGCTGTACCACAAAAATCAGCTTCCGCTGCCGAGCGAAGAGGAAGAAGTGGACATGTACTTGCTGATCATGCAAACATTGACGGAGGCCGGTTACGGGCAGTACGAGATCAGCAATTTTGCCAAGCCGGGCTACGAAAGCAGGCACAATTCAATGTATTGGCGCAACCGCAGCTATTACGGTCTTGGTGCAGGCGCGCACGGATACATGAACGGGCAAAGGCACGTCAATGTGAAAGGCATCCAGCCTTACATCGACGCAACCCGAACGGGCCTGCCGATTATGGAACAGTTCGAGGTGACGCGGCAGGAAGCGATGGAAGACTTCATGATGGTCGGACTCCGCATGATGGAGGGCGTAACAAACGCCGATTTCACACGCCAGTTCGGCGTGACGATCGAATCCGAGTTCGGCCCGACGCTGGATAAATGGCTCCAGCGCAAACTGCTGGAACAAACGGCAGACGGATACCGCTTGTCAAAGGAAGGCATCCTGCTGGGCAATGAGGTTTTTGGCTCTTTCTTGTCGTGAGGTAACGTAGTAGTAGCAGTTTTGAGACGGGAAGCGCGTCACGCCGCCAGGCGCTAAGACCGCTTCCCTCCTCACTCTAGCTGAAAGCGTGTACCTGAAAGGTACGAAAGCGATCCAACCGCTCCCGAAGCTCACAAACGCAGACGTTCCTCTTTCCCGCAAATCGCCGTCGTCCAGGTGACGGAACCCCTGGGGTCTCCCTTTCAGGGAGATTTAGAGGGTGCCTTGCCTAGATTTAGAGGGTAAAAAAAGTCTTGTGCAAATATACGAATTACTGTATATTTATACATAAATCCACGGGCGCTCCGCGGTGCAGCCGCTTCCTCGCGCCGGCGTGGGTTTTATGTATTTTTTGTGTGTGAATGGTGGGATATAGGATGACGACGACAGTTACGGTGAGAAAAGCTTCTATAGAGGATATAGAAAAGCTTTACGATATTATACAAGGGTATGCGAAGCAGGGAATCATGCTCCCAAGAACGAGGCAGATGCTTGAAGAACAGATCGAGACGTTCGTCGTGGCGGAATTTGACGGCAAGCTGATCGGCTGCGGCTCCTTGACCAGACTAGGCCCCGATCTGGTGGAGATTCGCTCGCTCGGCATTACGCAAGGTTACAAGGGACAAGGCATCGGCGGCAAATTGGTCGATTTTCTCGTAGAAGAAGCGCGGAACCAGCACATCGTAAAAGTGATGGCTTTGACCTACGAGGTCGCTTTTTTTCAAAAAAACGGCTTTACCGTCGTGCCAAAGGAAATTTTTCCGGAGAAGGTATGGAAGGATTGCATTCATTGCAAAAAGCAGTACTGCTGCGATGAAATCGCCGTGCTGAAACGATTGGATTGACTTGACAACAGACCTTAGGGTCTGTTATTTTTGTATTAGGATTTAGCACTCACTCAGCAAGAGTGCTAACGACATCGAGAGTGCGATTAGCAGGGAGGGGTTTGGATGTTATCTGAGCGTCAACGAATGATTTTGAGTACGATCATTGATGATTATGTTCGCTCGGCAGAGCCGATCGGATCGCGGAGCATTTCCAAGCGGGGGAACGTCGGATTCAGTCCGGCTACGATCCGCAATGAAATGTCGGATCTGGAGGAAATGGGCTTTTTGGAGCAGCCTCATACATCGGCAGGACGTATTCCCTCTCACAAAGGCTATCGCTACTATGTCGACCATCTGCTTCAGCAAGGTACGCTGAACGCGCATGAGCTGGATGCGATGAAGCTGGTATTCGCCCAACGCATCCAGGAGATGGAGGATGTCATCCAGCACGTTGCGGGCATGCTGTCCAGCCTTACCAATTACACATCCATCGTTCTTGGACCCGAGGTGTTCAGCACGACGCTCAAGCATCTTCAAATCGTGCCGCTTACCGATACGACGGCGGTAGCTATTATCGTCACGAATACGGGACATGTCGAGAACAAGACCGTCACGATTCCCGATGGGGTTCCGATGTCGGAAATCGAGAAAGTCGTTAACCTTTTGAACGCCAGGCTGAAAGATGTGCCGCTGCTGCAATTCAAGTCCAAGCTATATAATGAAATTTCCACAGAGCTGAGCAAATATGTGAATGGCTACGAGGAGCTGCTATCCGTTGTGGAGAGCGTGCTTCAGAACGATGAGAAGGACCGCGTTTTTCTAAGCGGCATGACCAATATGTTGATCCAGCCCGAGTTCAAGGACGTCGATAAGGTGAAGAGCATTCTCGACCTGCTCGAAGAAGCGCCGACCTTGATCAAGTTGTTTGCGCCGTCGAGCGGGGGCATTGAAGTCAAGATCGGCACCGAGAACAGCCTTGAAGCGATTAACGATTGCAGCTTGATTACCGCGTCTTACTCGATTGGCGACAAGCCGATCGGCACGATCGGCATTTTGGGGCCTACCCGGATGGAGTACGGCAGGGTCATTAATTTGCTCAACCATTTATCCAGACACCTTGAAGTTGTACTGGGCCGATGGTACGGTAAATAAGATGCTAACGTTTGAAAGAAGGTGCCTGCAGGGATGAGTGGAAACAAGCAGGTCCACAGCGATGGGGAAGACCGCTACTCCACGCTCATGAACAATGCGTCGGCCGTTCGGGCCATATGTTCGGCTGTCGAAGGCACATTAGGCCCCAAAGGGCTGGATACGATGCTCGTAGGGGCGCATGGGGAAGTCATTATTACGAATGACGGCGTGACGATCCTGGAGAAAATGGATGTTACGCATCCCGCGGCCAGGCTGATGATCCAGGTCGCCCAAAGCCAGCAAAAGCAAATCGGCGACGGGACGACGACAGCGACCGTGCTCGCCGGCGCTTTGGTCAGCGAAGGCGTCGCGCAAGTGACGCGCGGCGTGCCGGTCGCCAAAGTCGTGAGCGGCATGCAGCACGGCATCGAGCTGGCCGTCCGCAGCTTTCGCGAGCGGCGCAGGGAAATATCCGGACTGGGCGACGACGCGCTCGTCCGGATCGCCTATACGGCAGGCCGCGAACAGGCCGATTTGGCCAGACTGATCGTGGACGCCGCGGAGGCGGTCGGCGAGGCGAAACTGCGCGATGAAGGCTACTGTTTCGCCGATAGCGTGCTGGCGCATGAAGATGCGGGGAGCGAAGTGTGGCCCGGCATCGTCTTGAGTCAAAAGCCGATGAACGTGCATATGGATACAGAATTAAGAGATATATCCGTTCTCGTGCTCCAGGACGCTTTGGAGCCGGAGGCGGTCAGCGAGGAATCGCTGGTGACCGAAGCGGGCTATCAGCGGTACATGTCGCTGAGAGAGCAGTTCCGCAGCAGCCTGGACCTGCTGCCGGAACTCGGGGTCGGCCTGATCGCGGCCGACCGGGGGGTGGACCCGGAGGCGGAGCAGTTTTGCTCCGACCACGGCATTCTCGTGCTGCAGCGGCTGTCCCGCAGGGACCTGCAGCAGCTGAGCGAGCACACCGGCGCCCGGCCGGTGAGGCGCACGGCGCTGCGCAAGAGCGCGCGCGAGCTTGAGGCCGCGCTCGGCCGCGCAGGCTACGCCGCGTACGACGAGCGGCTTGCGCGCGTGCGCGTCGGCCGCGGCGGCGGCGAGCAGCGCGTGACGGTCGTCGTCGGCGCGGCGACGCGCGAAGCCGCCCGCGAGCGCGCGCGCATCGCGAAGGACGCCGCCTCGGCGGTCCAAGCCGCCGTGCGCGGCGGGTACTTGCCCGGCGGCGGCGCCGCGGAGCTGGCGGTCGCGCGCGATCTGGAGCGCCGCCGCGAAACGATGCGCGGCATGGAGGCGTTCGGCGTTGACGCGGTAGCGGGAGCGCTGCGCAAGCCGCTGTCGCAGATTGTCGTCAACGCGGGCTACAACCCGCTGGAGAAGGTCGAGGAGCTAAAGGCGGCGCAGATTGCGCGCGATTCCGACAGCCTCGGCATCGACTGCGACAGCGGCCAGGTGACGGATTTCATCGAGGCGGGCGTCGTCGACCCCGCGGAAGTGAAAATCCACGCGCTGCAAGCAGCCGGAGAAGTAGCTGCGGCGGTGCTGCGCATTCATACCGTAATCAAAATGAAACAGCCTTTTGAAGAGGCTTGAAGATGGGTACACTTACGGTAAGAAGCAGTTTTTTAAGGAGGTGAAGGACATTGAGTACAGGAGAGAAGCAAGCAGAGCAGGAAGTGAATGCTACATACGCAGCCGAAGAAGCGCAAAACGGCCAACAGGAAGAAGCGGTAGAGCAGGGAGCTTCGGCAGAAGCTGCCGAACAGCCTGATGAGTTGGCACAGCTGCGTGTGCAAGCCGAAGAAAACTATCAGCGGTTTTTGCGCGTTCAAGCAGACTTCGATAATTTCCGCCGCCGTGCAAGAACGGAGAAAGAAGATTTTGCGAAGTACGCTTCGCTTAAATTAATCGAACAACTGCTGCCGGTAGTTGATAACTTCGAGCGCGCGCTTTCTTCAAGCAAGGAAACGAAAGATTTTGACTCGCTGGTAAAAGGATTGGAAATGACTTTCCGTCAAATCGACCAAGTGCTTGCCCAAGAAGGCTTACAGCCGATTGAATCGGTCGGACAACCGTTTAACCCGGAATTCCATCAGGCGGTTATGCAAGTTGAATCCGATGAGCACGAGGAAGGCATCGTTGTGGAGGAACTGCAAAAAGGCTATATGCTGAAAGAAAAAGTCATCCGTCCGGCGATGGTTAAAGTTAGCGTGTAATCGATCTTATTCTTCGATTCGAATAGATGGCAGTATGACAAAGCATGAATACAATCAAAGGAGGCAACTCTCATGAGTAAAGTAATTGGTATTGACTTAGGTACGACAAACTCTTGCGTAGCCGTAATGGAAGGCGGAGAGGCTGTCGTCATCCCTAACGCCGAAGGAAACCGTACAACCCCGTCGGTCGTAGGCTTCAAAAAAGATGGGGAACGGGTAGTGGGCGAAACGGCGAAACGCCAGGCGATCACGAATCCGGACAAAACGGTTATTTCCATCAAGCGCCATATGGGTACGAACCATAAGGAAATCATCGACGGCAAAGAATTCACGCCGCAGGAAATTTCCGCGATCATTCTGCAAAAGCTGAAAGCCGATGCGGAGGCCTATCTGGGCTCGACTGTAACTCAAGCGGTTATTACGGTGCCTGCTTATTTCAACGACAGCCAGCGCCAAGCGACTAAAGACGCCGGTAAAATCGCAGGTCTTGAAGTTCTGCGGATCGTCAACGAACCTACGGCGGCGGCGCTTGCTTACGGTTTGGAAAAAACGGAAGATCAAACGATTCTCGTATACGACCTTGGCGGCGGTACGTTTGACGTATCCATCCTGGAGCTTGGCGACGGCTTCTTCGAAGTAAAAGCGACCAGCGGGGACAACCGTCTGGGCGGCGACGATTTTGACCAAGTGATCATCGATTACCTCGTAGCCGAGTTCAAAAAAGAGCAGGGCATCGACCTGAGCAAAGACAAAGCGGCGGTTCAACGTTTGAAAGATGCGGCCGAGAAAGCGAAAAAAGAACTTTCCGGCGTTCTGACCACGACGATCTCCCTTCCGTTCATTACGGTAGTCGACGGCGTGCCTCAGCACTTGGAGCTGAACTTGACCCGCGCGAAATTCGAAGAACTTTCTGCGCCGCTTGTCGAAAGAACGCTTGGACCGACTCGCCAGGCGCTTAGCGATGCGGGCTTGACTTCAAGCGGCATCGATAAAGTCGTTCTCGTCGGCGGTTCCACCCGTATTCCGGCGGTCGTCGAAGCAATCAAAAAACTGATTGGCAAAGAGCCTCATAAAGGTGTTAACCCGGATGAAGTCGTTGCTCTCGGCGCAGCCGTTCAGGCCGGCGTATTGACCGGTGACGTCAAAGACGTCGTTCTTCTGGACGTTACTCCGCTGTCCCTCGGCATCGAGACGGCAGGCGGCGTGTTCACGAAAATGATCGACCGCAATACGACGATTCCGACGACAAAATCGCAGGTGTTCTCCACTTACGCGGACAGCCAGACGAGCGTAGAAATTCACGTTCTTCAGGGCGAGCGTTCGATGGCGGCGGACAACAAAACGCTGGGCCGCTTTATGCTTGGCGATATTCCTCCGGCTCCGCGCGGCATCCCGCAAATCGAAGTCAGCTTCGATATCGATGCCAACGGTATCGTGAACGTATCTGCGCTCGATAAAGGAACAGGAAAAAGCCAAAAAATTACGATCACTTCCTCCAGCGGCTTGAGCGATGAAGAAGTGGAAAAAATGATGAAAGACGCGGAAGCGCACGCGGAAGAAGACCGCAAGCGCAAAGAGCTTGTCGAAGCCCGCAACCAGGCGGACCAACTCGTATACTCCGTGGACAAAACGATCAAAGACCTCGGCGACAAAGTAGACCAGGGCGAAATCGACAAAGCGAACGCTGCGAAAGAAAAAGTAACGGCGGCGCTCTCCGGCAACGATCTGGAAGAGATCAAGAAGGCGACCGAAGAGCTGACGGAAATTATTCAACAGCTTTCCGTGAAGCTGTATGAGCAAGCGGCAGCGAATCAGGGAGCGGCCGAAGGCGGCGCGGCGGCAGGTGCAGGCGAGAACGCCAAAGCACGCGATAATGTGGTTGATGCCGACTATGAAGTCGTAGACGACAAGAAGTAAGATGGACGGGTGAAGTCAAAGCCGGCTGGGGAGCTCCAGCGGCTTTGACTTTCCGTTTGTAGTCTTGAACATGGGAGTGGAACGATGAGCAAACGCGATTATTATGAGGTGCTTGGGGTAGAGAAGGATGCTTCGACAGAAGACATCAAGAAGGCCTACCGTAAAGCGGCCCGTCAATATCACCCTGACGTCAATAAATCTCCGGACGCCGAGGAAAAGTTCAAAGAAGCCAAGGAAGCCTACGATGTTCTAAGCGACGATCAGAAAAAAGCGCAGTACGACCGTTTCGGCCACGTTGATCCGAATCAGGGCATGGGCGGTATGGGTGGCGCCGACTTTGGCGGCTTCGGCGATATTTTCGATATGTTTTTTGGCGGCGGCGGAGGAGGCAGACGCAATCCGAACGCACCGCAGCGGGGCAACGATCTGCAGTATACGATGACGATCGAATTCAAGGAAGCGGTGTTCGGCAAAGAAACGGACATCCATATTCCGCGTACGGAAACGTGCGACACTTGCCACGGCTCTGGCGCCAAAGCGGGCACGAAGCCGGAAACGTGCGGCGTATGTCACGGCAGCGGGCAGCAGGAGGTTGTGCAAAATACGGCGTTCGGCCGGATCGTCAACCGACGGGTGTGCTCCGCTTGTAACGGGCAGGGCCGCATCATTAAGGACAAGTGCGGCACTTGCCATGGTTCAGGCAAAGTGAAGAAGCAGCGCACGATTCATATCAAAATTCCTGCGGGCGTAGACGACGGCGCGCAGCTGCGCGTTACCGGCGAAGGGGAGTCCGGCACCCGCGGCGGTCCGTCCGGCGATCTTTACGTGGTGATCCGCGTGAAGTCCCACGAATTTTTCGAGCGCGAAGGCGACGACATCTACTGCGAGGTACCGCTCACGTTCATGCAGGCGGCGCTCGGCGACGAGATCGAAATTCCGACCTTGACCGAGAAGGTCAAGCTGAAAATTCCCGCCGGGACGCAGACCGACACCCATTTCCGCCTCAAAGGAAAAGGGGTCCCGCGCTTGCGCGGCTACGGCCAGGGCGACCAGCACGTGAAAGTCGTCGTCGTCACACCGACGAACTTGAGCGAGGAGCAGAAGGACCTGCTGCGCCAATTCGGCAAGCAGAGCGGCGAGCATACGCACGAGCAGAGCGAGTCGATTTTCGAGCGCATGAAAAGAGCCTTTTTGGGCGATTAAACAAAAAAGCACTCCGCTAGCGGATGCGACGGCCGGGAAGTTCAGCCGAAGCGCCACTTAAGCGGAGTGCTTTTTTTAGTCAGCCGAAGGCTGCCTGCCGTCCCCGGCGGCGCTGCCGAAGCGGCCTGCCAGGTCTGTCAGCTCCGTCAGGCCCGTCGGCCCGCGAAAACTGCGAAAATCGAGTGTCGGACGAGAAAGTCGCGACACTTTGCCAGGGCTGGCTTCCGGAGGGAGGGCATGACTTTGAGCACGGCCAATCGGCAGACTTCGCGCTCGGCCGAGCGACGTGACCGCAGCCATAGCTGCTGGTTTCGCCCGCCCGCGAGCTTAAAAAGCCTGCGAAAATGGTAGGCTTTTTCTGTGCATGAGGCCCATTTTGGGGAAAAGCCTGCAATTGTGCAGGAATTCCCGACAAAAATGGGCCTATAGCTCGAACAGCAGCTAAAAAACCTGCACATTTGCAGGAATTTTCAGCTGCTGAGCGTATTCACGTGCAAAAACCTGCACATTTGCAGGCTTTCTCTGCGTTGCCAGGCAGAAGTGCTTATCTCTGGGCACGCGAGTTTTCAACAGCCTGACAATTGCAGGAGTATCTCGCCGCAGGTACACCCACGAGTAATGGTCGACCGACCGCCGTCATGCGGCGCAACACCGCGCGTTGGGAGCTGCGCGCGGTGCGATTCTGTGCGGTGCCATCCACGGCGGCGTGGGAGTTTCGCAGGCTTTTCACGCGCTAGTGACGGAGACGAGTCAAGCGGGCGTTCTAGAGCCGCCCGCCCGCTTGGTTTAGCGGACGACTTCTTCCGCGCGGTCGATTTTTATCGGATCGGATATAGGTTCGATATGAATGTGAACGTGTTCCACCCGATGTTTGTCCTTCATCCGGTGTTCGATCACTTCCGTGATCGTATGGCTTTCTTTGACGCTCAGCTTTTCGTCCACCAGAATCGTTACGTCCAGCAGAATGAATGCACCGTGCGCTCTTGCCCTTATGTCTTTGACGGTCTGGACGCCGGCAATTTTTTTAATCGTTTTGGCGAAATCGGCCAGCTGCTTTTCATCGAACCCGTCGGATAAGGAGTGGATCGCTTCGCGGAAAATATCGACCGCCGTCTTTATGATGATGACGCCGACGATCGTCGCGGTCAAAGGATCAAGCCAGCCGAGCCCGAACTGCGAACCGACGATGCCGACGAAGGCGCCGAAGCTGACGAACGCGTCGGAGCGGTTATCCTGGGCGGCGGCCATAACGGCGCTGCTGTTCGTCCGCTTGGCCAGCTTGAAGTTGTACGCGTACACGCCGAACATGAAGATGCCGGAAGCGAGCGCCGTCCAGGCGGATATCATGCCCGGAACCGGGGGCGAGTCCGCAAAGCACGATTTGATGGCGCTGACCAGCACTTCGATGCCGACGATGGCCATAATAAAAGACGCGATCAGCGTGGAGATCGTTTCCGCGCGGAAATGTCCGTATTTATGGTTTTGATCAGGGGGCTTTCGCGATATTTTCAGCCCGATCAGCACGGCCACCGATGCGACGATGTCCGTCGTATTGTTCAATCCGTCCGCTTGAAGCGCTTCGGAATTTGCATAATAGCCGACAGCCAGCTTGCAAGCCGATAAAAAGACATAGGCCCCAATGCTCAGCCATGCCCCTTTTTCCCCCTCTTGCAAACTATTGTAAATATCCATAACTTCAATCTCCCCCACAATTTAATGACTCACTCATCATAAAGGATGCCGATCGTGTGGGTCTAGAGAAACAGTCTTGGCGGCTGCGAAATTCATTCACATGGTAAAATACTTTTTGGACAGCTAAACAAAGTTGGCCGGATCAAACTTTGCCATACGTTCGGCGGTTGTACCGGGCAGGACGGTGATTTTTCTCATTGTTGGCGGATCGTAAACGGCTTGTCAGCGGATCGCTCACAGCGAGAACCGGACGGTACCCATGCTTGTTTTTACATTCTCTTAATCTTTGATAAAACTTTTAATGCTGTGAAAACATAGAGTTGAACCTCCTAAAATCAACGGGGATTATGCTGAAGAAGTTGAATACATTTTTTTGGAGGGAATTCATTTGAAAAAGGGCTTGAAACAAATCATCGGTTCCACCTTAACGCTCTCCCTGGTTTCCATCAGCGTCTACGGTTCCGCATTTGCGGCTGATACGGCTGCTCCGGCGAAGACGCAGGAAGCTGCAGCTCCAGCAGCGCCATCCAAAAACTTGATCGTGCTGATCGGCGATGGCATGGGTCCGGCTGAGGTTACGGCCGCGCGGTATTATTCCAAAAAGTTTTTAAATAAAGACCGTTTGGAACTTGACGGCGGCTACTATGTCGGCAAAGCCACTACATACTCGGTTGCAGGCCCTTACACGTCGGAATCCGGAGCGGTAACGGACTCGGCTGCGGCAGGAACTGCATTTTCCACCGGCAACAAAACATACAACAACGCGATCAGCGTATCGAACGGCGATGTGGCGAAACCTTTTGCTTCCGTGATCGAAGCGGCTATGAAGCAGGGCAAAGCAACCGGACTTGTTACGACAGATAGCATTACAGGCGCTACGCCGGCAGTTTGGGCTTCCCATGTGCGCCAGCGCAGCAACCAAAACGCGATTGCCAGCCAATATTTGAACAGCGGCGTGAACGTATTGTTCGGCGGCGGCAAAGTGAACTTCGTGACGAAGGATGAAAAAGGCAAGCGGACGGACAAAAATATTATTCCTGATTTCGAAGCCAAGGGCTACAAAACGGCTTTCGACAAAAAAGGTCTGGACGCCATTCCGGCGACGGCCGGCAAAGCGCTCGGCATTTTTGCCCCGGTTGAAATCCCTTACGTGCTTGACCGCGACACTGCGACGACGCCTGACCTGCCGGAAATGGCTAAAAAAGCGATCGACATTCTTTCCCAAAACAAAAACGGCTTTGTGCTCATGGTAGAAGCGGGACGTATCGACCATGCCGGACATGCGAACGACCTTCCTGCCAACATCCAGGAAATGCTTGAACTGGACGCTACTTTCAAAGCGCTTGTCGACTATGCGAAAAAAGACGGCAACACCTCGGTCGTCGTTACGGCTGACCATGAAACCGGCGGATTGTCGCTGGCGATCAACAACGTGTACGAGTTGAATGTGGATTTGTTCAATAAAGAGAAGCATTCCTACGAGTATTTGGACGGCCTGCTCAAAAAAGCGGAAACTGCCGACGATATCCGTAAAATCGTTGCCGACAACACAGGCTTCACGGATCTGTCGGACGATGAAGTAGCGCTGATCCTTAAAGGCGACGGTTCTTCTTACGGTCGTGCCGGAGGTTACAACGCAGTCGTTTCGAAACGTCTTGCTGTAGGTTGGACTGGTCATGGACATACTGGTGTAGACGTTGGCGTATGGGCTTACGGTCCGATCGCTTCGCTCGTCAAAGGCGACGTGGACAATACCGATATCGCGAAAAGCGGAGCGAAAGTAATCGGTGCGGATCTGACTGCAGCAACGAAAGAACTGCAAGACAAATTTATGTACCCGCTGTTCAAAGTTACCCGCGACAACCAAACGCTGTTCGTGGCAAAATCGCTTGCCGAAGAGCTGGGCATTACTGTCGCATGGGATGAAGCTACCAAAACAATAACATTAACAAAAGACAGCAAAAAATATTCCGTCCTCGCAGCGACTGGCGAAATTTCGGAAAACGGCGCAAGCATCGGCCTTTCGGGCAATGTCGACAACGGCAAGCTGTACCTGCCGCTTGACGTATTCAACAAGCTGACAGGCAAAAGCTATACGTGGGACGCTTTCAACGAGCGCATCGTGAAAAACTAAGTTTTCCGCAAGACAGGAAAGGAGCGGACAGGGGGAAGCTAGGGCCTCTGTCCTCTTTCTTTTGTATCGCAAACGAAATCAAGCTTAAGGGGTGAACCGAATGATCGAGATGAAAGAAGTCAGCAAACATTTTACGGCAGGCGGTACCCGATATCCCGTTTTGCAGGTGAAGCATTGGCAGGTGACCCAGGGGGAGCGCATCGCATTGATCGGTCCGAGCGGAAGCGGGAAGAGCACGCTGCTCCATCTGCTCAGCGGCGTTATGACGCCGGATGACGGCGAAATTACGATAGACGGCGAGCCGATTCATTCGTTTTCCGAATCGAAGCGCGATCAGTTCAGAGCCCGGAAGGTCGGCTACGTTTTTCAGGACTTTCACCTGATCTCATCGTTATCCATCAAGCAAAATGTCGAGCTGATCGTTCCGAAGGAGTGGAGCGCCAAGCAGCGGCGCGAGCAGCTTGACGCATGGTTTGAACGGGTGGGGCTGCAAGACCGCCGGCACCATCTGCCTTCCCAGCTGTCCCGCGGGCAGCAGCAGCGGGCTGCGATCGTAAGAGCTTTGGCGGCCAAGCCGGCGCTCGTGCTGGCCGACGAGCCGACCGGCAGTCTGGATTGGGAGACGGCGCGGGATGTCATGTCGCTGCTGCTTGACATATGCGGCTCGGAGAAGCTGACTTTGCTGACCGTGACCCATGATCTGCATTTGGCGGAGCTGTTTCCGAAGCGGGTTCACATTCACGAGTTGAATCAACTTCATAGAGGAGAAGCGGTATGAGCCTGTTTTCATTGCTTTGGAGCAATATTATACATCGTAAAATGCTGTCGCTTCTGACGGTATTGTCCGTGGCGATCACCGTAGCGCTGATCGTTTTCCTGCTGCTGTGCAGCGCCGGCGTGGAACAGGGAGCCGAGAAGGGATACGGTCCTTTCGAAGTGACGATCGGGGCAAAGGGCAGCGCGTCCCAGCTGGCTTTGAACACGTATTATCATATCGGCGCTCCGACGGGAAATGTCCCGTTTTCTTTGCTGGAGGACGTTCGTAAAGACGGGCAAGTGGACACCGCGTTTGCCATGACGACCGGGGATAACTACAACGGCTTCCCGATCGTCGGGATGGAACAGGGTTATTTTACGACCCGATACGGCGACAAGCAAATGGCTTTCGGCAGACTGTACGGCAAGCTGGGCGAAGCCGTGATCGGATCGCATGCCGCGCAAGCGATGAATCTCCGTGTAGGCGATAAGTTTCAAGGCGCGCATGGCTTGATCCAGGGGGAAGCGGACCATGATGAGGACGGCGGGGAAGAGCACGATCATCACAGTTTTTCCTACACGGTTGTGGGCATTTTGCCGCCTTTAATGACATCGGACGACCGGGCGGTTTTCACGACGCTTGATTACGCCTGGGCCGTTCATCACACGGAGTCCGCCGAGCATAAGGAAATCACCGCAATACTCGTCAAGCCCAAAACGCTGCTCGGCGCGCAAAATATCAAAACCAAATACGGGCAAATGAGCAACATACAGGCCGTATATACAAGCAAAGCGGTCGCGGATGTAGTGAATGTAGTGGACAAAGGGACGCAGGCGCTTAGCGTCGTAACCGTGATCTGCGTCCTGCTGGCCGCAGTTTCGATTTTGCTTTCGCTGATTGCTGCGGTCAACGAGCGGAGAAAAGACGTCGGTCTGCTCCGGCTGATCGGCAAGTCCAGACAGTTTATTTGGTGCTCGCTTATCGGCGAAGGCTTGCTGCTGACGGCGATAGGCCTGGTGCTCGGGCTCGTGATCGGCCATGTCGGCGGTTACATCAGCCGCGATGCCGTATTTGAATTCACAGGACTGCAAATTCAATCCTGGAATCTGCTTCCAGGGGAATGGCTGCTTGCAGCCGGCGCTTTGCTGATCGGCGTTTTGGCTTCCGCGGGTCCGGCGCTGCAAGCTTACCGTGTCGATCCCCTGCAGCTTTTCAGGTCGTGAGGTGATCGCTATGAAAATGAAACATTCAGTTATCGCATTGAGCTTGCTCACGATGGTTGCGGCAGGCTGCGGACAAAAAAATGCGCAGCCTGCGGGCGAATCGTTTGCCAGCGGCGCTGCGGCTGCCGCCGGCGTGAACAGCGCAGCCGTCACACCGGCGTCGGCCTCGCCGACGCCGACGCCGACGCCCGCGGCCGCGGCGGCCCCTGCGGCGCCGGCGGAAACCGCGGCTGCCGCATCGACCGTGGCGCCGTCGGCTTCCCCGGCGGCTGCTGCATCACAGCCGCCAAGCGCGTCGCCCGCGGCGGCTGCAGCAGCGGCCTCGCCGAGCGTTCCCCCGGCGGCTTCGCCAAGCGCAGCGCCCGCGACCTCGCCGGCGCCGACGCCCGCGCCCACGGCCTCCGAGCCGAAGCAGGAAGCCGCTCCCGGCGAGGCTCCCAAGCAGGCGGGCACAGCGTCCAACGAGATCAATTGGACGCAGTTTTTTGACAACGACAAGCAGGACCGGCCGTCGGAGCATTTTTGGGACATGAACGGCAAAACGGTGCAAATCAAAGGGTTTATGGGCGAAGTGCTGTCTTTTGAGAAGCACTGGTTTCTGCTCATTCCGAAGCCTGGGGCGGAGTGCCCTTTCGACAACGGCGACGAAACGTACTGGAATAAAATTATGATCGTCTACGTGCCTGACGACGTGAAGCTGAGGTACACGTCCGGACCGCTGCTAATTACAGGGAAGCTGGACGTAGGAGTTAAGCTGGACGAATCCGGTTATAAAACGATGTTTCGTTTGTACAATGCCTCTTTCGAAAAGATCAAGGAGTAGCTGCGTTTGCGTGCGGCTGAGGATCGTTCCGAGCATAATAACGTTTTTGCCTGCGAACAATAAAACGGGATAAAATCTTGGAGCGATCAGGAGGCTGAAGCGATGAACGACAACAAACGGCAATCGGAAACAAGCAGCTTGCCCGTTGCGAAAAATGAAGACGTTGAATTCTCGGCCGAGCAGGCCGACGCAGACGACGTAGAGGCTGTGGAACGGGCAGAAGCGGCGGATTACAGACAGGAACATTCGTAATGGCGGAGAAAAACATTTTGGCTTATTTCCGCTCGGAGGAACAGGCTAACGCCGTTCAGGCGAAGCTTAAAGCGCTGCGGGCCATCGACGTACAGGTCGATCAATTCGGCCGCTATCCGGGCTACGGGCTGCTCTCCGTGCACAATCCGTATGCGGGAGACTTCGGCAGCCTGGGACGGCTGACTCAAGCCGCCGATATTTCTACGCCGGACGAAGGAATTTTGATTGCCGCCGATCCGGCTGCGAGCGGAATGAGCGACGGGGGCGGAGGCGGCGTGACGGGATTTAATTTTATCGTGGCGGCCGTAGTCGACGATGCCGTTTACGAGCAATCGCTGCGCGTCATCGAATCCGCGGGAGGACTGGTTTAAAACAAAAACATCTGCTTGACGGGCGCTGCGGCGCACGCAGGCGGATGTTTTTTGCTTTTTGAAAGGCGTTATTTTACCCGGAAGGCGAAGTATAGTACAATAGTCATTATGAATTTTAGGCAACTTGACAGGAGGAGCAGTACACATGCGTTGGCACGAAATTACCGTACATACGACGGAAGAAGCAATAGAAATGATTTCGAACTTTATTCACGAACTCGGCGCCGGGGGCGTATCTATTGAGGAATCCGGCACGTTGAACAAACAAAGGGATACTTCGCTCGGACAGTGGTACGAACTGCCGCTGAACGACATTCCGGAAGGAAGAGCGGTGATCAAAGGATATTTTGCTCAAGGGACGGAGATGGATGCGATTCTGGAGCAGCTGCGGGCTTCGGTCGAACAGCTTCGCGAATACGACATCGATACCGGAAACCCGTCTTACGAAATGCGCGAAGTCGACGACGAAGATTGGGCGAACGCCTGGAAGCAGTATTTCAAGCCGATTCGCGTATCGGACCGCTTGACGATCAAGCCGACCTGGGAAGAGTATGCAGGCGGACCGGACGAGCTTATCCTGGAGCTTGACCCCGGAATGGCGTTCGGCACCGGCACGCATGCGACGACTGCGCTCTGCCTGAGAACGCTGGAGAAAGTCGTGCAGCCCGGCGACGACGTGATCGACGTAGGAACCGGCTCGGGCATTTTATCCATTGCCGCCGCCAAATTGGGCGCGAGACATGTGCTCGCCGTCGATCTGGACCCCGTTGCGGTGTCAAGCGCAACCGAAAATGCGAAGCTGAACAGGCTTGAGAACGATATAACCGTCAAGCTGAGCGATTTGCTGGGCGTGCTCAAAGCAAGCGAAACCGGCGCTTCTTCCGAGCTGGGGGTTGCGATTCCGGTGCAAGTTGTGGTCGCGAACATTTTGGCGGAAATTATTTTGCTGTTCGTTGGCGATGTATACGAGGTGCTTCAGCCTGGCGGCTATTACGTAGCTTCGGGCATCATTACAAGCAAGGAAGCGGATGTGGAGAAAGCGCTGGTCGCTGCGGGCTTTGCGATCGTAGATAAAAGCTACGATTCCGATTGGGTAGTGATTACGGCGAGAAAGCTGTAGGTGCGTCATACATGGGAGGATTATTGTTTTATAATTGGGACGTGCTGCCGTTCGTCATTTTAGTATTGATTTTATCTTTTACGCTTCATGAATTCGCGCATGCGTACAGCGCTTATAAACTGGGGGATTCGACGGCTTATCAATTCGGCAGAGTTACGCTGAATCCGATGGCGCATCTGGATTTGTTCGGCACGATCATGCTGCTGATCGCCGGGTTCGGCTGGGCCAAGCCCGTGCCGGTCAACCGCGGGAATTTCAAAAATCCCCGTCTGATGGGCATTATCGTGACGGCCGCCGGGCCGCTCAGCAATTTGATTTTAGTATTTATCGCTTACGCGCTGTTGAGCTTTGTCGGCTATTATCACTGGCTTGACGGTCTGTCCGGGGGAACCCAGAAAGCGATCGTAATCTTTTTGAATCTGATGGTCAACATTAATTTAACGCTGTTCCTGTTCAACCTGATCCCGATTCCGCCGCTGGACGGCTACCGGATCATTCAGGATTTGGTCAATTTGCGGTACAGCGAAGGCTTGCAAAAGTTTGAACAATGGGCTTACATTATTTTCCTTTTGGTCGTATTTATCAGACCGCTGAGGCAGGTTACGCTTGATCCTTACCTCGGCTTGGGAGATCATATTCTTAGGCTGTTCGAATACCCAATCGCGTGGATGCTAGGCATTTGAGTAAAAAGCCGCCTGTAGATTTTCCGCTCGAAAACAGGTATGATGGTGTGTGGACGTTTCATTAGAAAAATGAATTTATTGCAGATAGAGAGGCTTCGAATTTATGCAGCGTTATTTTCTTCCGCCCCGCCAATTTCAGCCGGGTTCCGATACGGTGACGATCGAGGGCGACGATGCGCACCATTTGCAGCGTGTTATGAGGGCCGAGATCGGGGACAAGGTCATTTGCAGCAACGGCAAAGACCGCGAGGCGATCGTCCGCATCACTGCGCTGGATAAGGCGGCGGTGACCGCGGAAGTGGTGGAGGAGCTGCCGATGGACGCCGAGCCGGCCGTTGAGGTATGGGTTGCGCAGAGCTTGCCGAAAGGCGACAAGATGGAGACGGTTATTCAAAAAGGGACCGAGATCGGGGCAGCCCGGTTTCTTCCTTTTTTATCGGAACGCACGGTTGTCCAGTATGACGCCAAAAAAGAAGCCAAGCGCACCGAGCGTTGGCAGAAGATCGCCAAGGAAGCGGCCGAGCAGGCGCACCGCAACCGCGTGCCGGAGGTAGAGGCGGTGCTGAGCTGGAAGCAGCTGCTGCAGTGCGCCCGGGAAGCGGATGCCGCCTGGATCTGCTACGAAAAAGAGGACGGGCAGCAGTTGAAACCTGCGCTGCAAGAAGCAGCCGCCTCCGGCAAGCTCGGCCCGGGCAAGCGGGTACTGCTTGCGGTAGGTCCCGAGGGCGGGTTTACGGAGCAGGAAATCCGGCAGGCGGAAGAGGCGGGATTTCGTTCCGTGTCGCTCGGATCGCGCATTTTACGCACGGAGACAGCGGCAATGGTAGGTCTTGCGTGTCTTTTCTATGAAACCGGAGAGATGGGAGGATAAGCATCATGGCAACAGTAGCGTTTCATACATTGGGATGTAAAGTAAATTTCTATGATACGGAAGCCATTTGGCAGCTGTTCAAAAACGAAGGCTATGAGCAGGTCGATTTCGAACAAACGGCCGATGTGTACGTCATCAATACATGTACGGTCACCAATACGGGCGACAAAAAAAGCCGGCAGATGATCCGGAGGGCGATTCGCCGCAACCCGGAAGCGATCGTCGCGGTAACGGGCTGCTACGCGCAGACGTCCCCCGCCGAAATTATGGCGATCCCGGGCGTAGATATGGTCATCGGCACCCAGGACCGGGATAAAATTATCCCGCTGGTCAAGCAGTTTGAAGGGGAGCGCATGCCGATTAACGCGGTGCGCAACATTATGAAAACACGCCAGTTCGAGGAACTGGACGTGCCGGATTTTGCAGACCGCACGCGGGCTTTTTTGAAAATCCAGGAAGGCTGCAACAATTTCTGCACCTTTTGCATTATCCCGTGGTCGCGCGGCCTGATGCGCAGCCGTGAACCGCAGAGCGTAATCCAGCAGGCGAGAACGCTGGTCGAGGCGGGCTACAAAGAAATCGTACTGACCGGCATCCATACCGGCGGCTACGGCGAAGATATCGAGGATTACAGTCTCGCGAAGCTGCTGTGGGATCTCGACAAAGTGGACGGTCTGAAACGCATCCGCATCAGCTCCATCGAAGCCAGCCAAATCACCGACGAAGTGATCGAGGTGCTGCAGGCGTCCGACAAAATGTGCCGCCATCTGCACATTCCGCTGCAAGCCGGCGACGATCAGGTGCTCGCACGGATGCGCAGAAAATATACGACGGCCGAATTCGCCGGCAAAATCGAGCGGCTTCATGCGATCATGCCGGACGTAGCCATCACAACGGACGTCATCGTCGGCTTCCCGGGGGAAACCGAAGAAATGTTCCGTAACGGTTACAAGTTCATGGAGCAGATGCAATTTTCGGAAATGCACGTATTTCCGTATTCCAAGCGAACAGGCACGCCTGCCGCGCGGATGGAAGATCAGATCGACGAAGAAATCAAAAATGCGCGCGTGCACGAGCTGATCGATCTTTCGGAGAAAATGCAGCTGGCCTACGCGCAAAAATTCGTCGGCCAAGTGCTGGAAGTCATTCCCGAGCGTTCCTATAAAGGAGCTCCTGACAGCGGCTTGCTGATGGGGTACTCCGACAACTATTTGAACCTCGTTTTTGAAGGGACCGACAGCCTGATCGGAGAAGTGTGCCGCGTTCAAGTTGCCGAAGCCGGAGTCAACGAAAGCAAAGGACGGATCGTCCGCCTGGCCGAGCATGCGCAGGCAGTGAGTTTGTAAAGGGCTGACCTTTCAGCGGCGAAAGCCGCCGGAGGGTCAGCTTTCTCGCGAAAAAACGATGCCAAAAGCATCGTTCCAACCGGCGCACCGGGCCAGAACGCGCGCAAAGATGCGCAGCATTGTTACGGCAGGCATGGGCCCGAGCCGGAGCCGGAGCGCCATGTGCAGCGGTGTGAAACATCGTTGGAGCAGGGGCTGGGTCGGCTCGTCGCCTCCCCAATAACGATATGAAACATCGTTAAAGCAGGGGACCGAGTAGGGGCGGCCATGTGTAGCGGTGCAAAACATCGTTGCAGCAAGAGCACGGACAGCCCGTTTCCGTGCAGCGCTTCATAGCATACCGCAGAGCCGAACCTTCGCTTGACGCTGCAAAGAAACGTCTGCAAAAATTGCCGGCTAAGATGCTGCTGGCCATGCGCGGAGTGGTTGACCGACCGTCGTCATGCAGCGCAACACCGTGTGCTGGGAGCTGTGCGCGGCGCACAGAAAACCTGCAAAAGTGCATCTTTTTACCGTCGGATGCCCCGGTTTCGGAATATTCCTGCAAAAATGCAGGTTTTTTTGCGAATTTGTAGGCTCTGGCTCCTCGTGACCGGAAATTCCTGCACAATCGCAGGCTTTTCAGCGAAACGAGCCGTTTCCGTCGAAAAAGCCTGCACTTTTGCAGTTTTAAGTGCCGGCAAGAAGAAACTTGCCGGCTAAGACATTGCTTGCCACGCGCGGAGTGGTTGACCGACCGTCGTCATGCGGCGCAACACCGCGCGCAGCTCCCAAGCAAGCGGTGTTGCATTCGCTGGTGCAAGCTGGTCCGCTAATGGCCGCGCGGTTTTGGGACGGCCCCGGCGGGTGACATGCGCAGCGCACGGCGGCTTACAGCAAGAACTACAACGCCGTGGGCTTTCGTTCCATAACAGCGGGGAAGCGCGGGGGCGGGGCTGTATGCGGTTTAAGAGGCGCGGTCCGCTCACCGATACGCAATTTCCGCGAAAAGACGCCTCATTCCCGCTTGCAAAGTGATTGTGGAGGCGTCTTTCATCCATTTTGGGGCCAGCCAGGCTCATTTGCTGACGTTTTTGGGCGGTCGGTCGACTACATGCACGCGGTCCCTTTTTACGCATAAAATTCTCAAGTTCACACTGGAGGTTAAATGATGAAAGAAATATCGGCTGGCGGAGTCGTATACCGCAGGCAGGACGGCAAGCTGCACGTCCAAATGATTCAGGACAGGTACGGTAAAATTACTTTGGCCAAAGGCAAAATGGAGCCGGGCGAAACGGTCGAGCAGACGGCGCTAAGGGAGATTTTGGAGGAAACGGGAATACATGGTAGAATCGTCGAACCGGTTGAAGTGATCGCGTATCAGTACACGAATGCGAAAGCGGAAACCGTCGATAAGGAAGTCCACTATTATCTCGTGGAAGCGATAGACGGGGCGCTGCAGGCGCAAGTCGAAGAAATCAGAGGCGTCGAGTGGCTGGCGCCTGAAGAAGCCTGGCGGCAGCAGCTTGAGTCCGGCTACGAGAACAATAATAGCGTACTGGGCGAAGCTTTGCGGAAATTGGGGTTCGATGTGAAGTAAAAGCAGCCGGAAGCCGGACCCGGCGCGAGCTGCGGCCCGGCGGTTACGGCCGGGCTTCGAGGCGCCGCCAAATGCTAAGATAGCAAAACGGCAGCGCGATCAGCGAGCTTACGACGTTGAACACCGTCTGAGCGCGGGCGATTTGCACGGATTCGCTGCCGGCCAGCCAGGCGGATAGGCTGACGAGCTGGTGAATAAACGGATAAAACAGCACGGCGCCGCCGATGTTAAGGATCAGATGCGACCAGGCGACGAACCGGCCTGCGCGGGAGCCGCTTATCCCGGCGATGAGCGCGGTCGCGCAAGTGCCGACGTTCGCCCCGATCGTGATCGCTACGCCGAGCTCGACGGGGATGCTCTGGATGGAGGCGAGCCCCATCGCCATCGCAATGACCGCCGCGCTGCTGTGGACCAGCGCGGTGACTGCGGCGCCTGCGAGGACGCCCCAGAGCAGGCTTTGCTTCGCTTGGTCGACGAACCAAGCGAACAGGCCTCGGGACTGCAGCGCAGGCCCGATCGTTTGCATGATCTCGATGCCGAGCAGCACGAGAGCAAAGCCCGCCGCCGCCAGCGCGCCGTAGCGCACGCTGCGCAGCAGCCCGCGGGCGCCCGGCGGAGCCGCGCCGCGGGCCATATCAAGGCCGCGCGCCGCAGGGGGCAGCGGCCCGGCCAGCCAGCTCGCGAGCCAGACGCCTGCGCTCGCGTACAGCATCGGCAGGCCGAGGCCGCCGATGCTGAGCCCGATCAGCTCGGTCGTCAGGCACGTGCCGATGTTCGTGCCGAGAATGATGCCGAGCGTTCGCGAGAAGGACAGCACACCGGCGTTGACCAGGCCGATGGAGATGACGGTAATCGCGGTGCTGCTCTGAAGCGCCGCGGTTAACGCCGTGCCGGCCGCGAGGCCGTGCAGCGGCGTCCGCGTGAACCGCTCCAGCCACAGCTGGAGGCTGGCGCCGGCCCAGTGGTGAAGCGCGGTTTCCATCAGCTTCATCCCGAACAAAAACATCGCCAAACCCGTAAGAACAGGCAGTACAATCGAAGACATCATAAGCGGAGAGCTCCTTCGCACAAACTTGTATTCGTTATCAACCAATATATGTGGCCGTACAGACAAGCATGACAAGCTGGGCACTGGAGAGCGGTTTCACGCAAAGGAAGGCATATCAACTTATGGCAGCCGTAATTTTACAAAAGAAACGCAAGTTCCGTTTGGAGCAGGGACACCCTTGGGTGTACCGCAGCGAAATCGAGCGCGTGGACGGAGAAGTAGAGCCGGGTGCGCTAGTGGCGGTTCATAATCACCTGGGCCAATACTTGGGAACGGGCTATTACAACGAAGCATCGCAAATTACAGTGCGGATCGTCTCTTATCAGCCGCTGGAGGCTTTGACCACGGAGGTGCTCACAGAGCGGATTGCACAGTGCCTGCAGCATCGCAAACGCTTTTTGGGCGAGACGGAGTCGTACCGGTTGGTATATGGAGAGGCCGATTTTCTCCCGGGGCTCATTGTCGACAAATTTGCCGACGTGCTGGTCGCGCAATTGCTGACTTTGGGCATGGACCGCTGCCGCGCGCAAATTGTGGAGGCGCTTGTTCGGGTAATGAGCCCTGCGGGCATTTACGAGCGCAGCGATGTGGCGGTTCGCGAGCTGGAAGGCTTGCAGCAAACCAAAGGAGTTCTTTACGGCGAGTGTCCGAGGCATGTGGATATTTTGGAAAACGGACTCCGCATCCGGGTGGACATTGAGGAAGGGCAAAAGACGGGCTATTTTTTCGATCAAAGAGAAAATCGCGCGTCCATCGCACCGCTGATGACAGGCTGGGGCTATCGCAGCGGCATCGTTTTGCAGGATGTGGAAGAAGACGGCGTCAGCCGCAAGCGGCCTGTGAACGCCAACGGCAAAATCGTCTCTTTCCCTTACTGGGACGGCGCGACGGTGCTCGAATGCTTCTCGCATACGGGCAGCTTCACTTTAAACGCCTGCAAATACGGCGCTAAAAAAGTAACCTGCCTCGACATATCCGAGCATGCCATCGAAAGCGCCAGAACGAACGTGCAGTTGAACGGGTTCGAAGAGCGCGTCGAATTTGTCGTCGCCGATGCGTTTGACTATTTGCGCCAGCAGGTCAAAGGCTTGGACGAACGCAAAGCGCGGGCATCCGCGAACACGGCCCAGTCCAAAATCGACACGTCGAAGCCGGTTAGCGGTGGACGCACGTGGGATGTCGTCATTCTCGATCCGCCGGCCTTCGCCAAAACGAAAAGCGCCGTCGAAGGCGCCTGCCGCGGATACAAGGATATTAATTTGCACGGCATGAAGCTTGTGAACGAAGGGGGCTACCTGGTCACGGCGAGCTGCTCGTATCATATGCGTCCCGAGCTGTTTCTGGAGACGATTCACGCGGCGGCTGCGGATGCGGGCAAAATTCTCCGGCTCGTCGAGTTTCGCGGAGCCGGCATGGACCACCCTCGTATTCTTGGCGTAGACGAGGGTCATTATTTGAAATTCGCTATTTTCGAAGTGCGCAGCAAATAGGGGGCTATCTATCCCTATCGCCGCCCAATTCGGACCTTTCGCGTTTTTTTACACCGATAACATGTCCACCACCTCATCCATAATGCTCGTTCTCCCTTGAGGCGTCCAGCTCATAATAAACCAGTTCGGTATAAATTTCACTTTCTCATGCGCAGCGGTATCCATGCGCCATGCCGGACTGCGCCGCATTTTATCCAGAGTGTTCTCCACCTCCGCATGATCGCTGAACCGCCGGATCCATAGGTGATCGGTATCAAGCGGAGGGACGTCTTGCGGGTACAGCTCCAGCCTCATTTTATTCGTGGGCGCTCCGGCCCCGGGCTTCAATTTCAATTCCCTGTAAAGCAGTTCGTTTAACGGATGGTTGACCGTCCCCTGCAGCATGACATGGTCGTGCATAATTTGCAGGACGGTGACTCGCTGCTTATTTTTTAACAACGACAAATGTTTGCTTGCCGCCTCCACCTTACTCTCCAGCTTTTTCAACACAAGCTGCGCTTCGGCTTCCCTTCCTACGACCTCGGCTATTTGCAAATAAGGCTTTTGCCACTCCAAATAAAAATCGACGATGACCGTTGGTGCAATTTGTTTGAATCGTTCGTGAAAGTCGCGGTGCGAATAATCCCCCAGGATGAGATCGGGGCGGGCAAGCCGCAATTCCTCGAATTGGGACTGCAAGCGGCGCTGATAATCTTCCGGATCGATGCCCGGATGCTTGTAGCAATCGACCATGGCCACGGGCGTAATCCCCAGCGATATGAGGCTGTGATGATAATCGAACCTTGATGCGACGGCGATTCGCATGCATTCGCGCTTCATGTACAGCGTAGGCGAAAGGCCCGACGCTTTTTTGAAAACGCGGCTGAAATAGTATTCGTTTGCATACCCCAGCGCCGCGGCTACCTCTTTGACGGAAGCCCCGTCATGAAGCCGGCTTTTGGCGTGTTCGATCCGGATTTGGTTTAGAAAGTCCATGGGCGACATTCCGGTTGCTTTTTTAAAGCTTCGCCAGTAAGCCCCGGGGCTTAGATTGGCAATGGCGGCCAGCGTGTCGCGCGTAATTTTTTGCTGAAAATGCTCCTGCATAAACGCGATGCTCCGCTGCAGGCCGTTGTCTCCGCTTGCTGCCGCCGCCTGCTGCCGGGCGTCATCGTCGATCAAAGCGAGAAGTTCCTGCAGCCGCAGATCCTTGGTTGCGTCGACGGAGCGATTTCCGAGCGCGTAGAGCCCTTCTATTTTTACCTGCACAGCCTCCGTGCCGCGCAGGGGAATTGCGCCTTTTTCCAATGAAGCGGGATATAGTTCCGTGTCGGCGCCGGTCCAGTGGCCGTCTGCTTCCATCATGGTAACGGATCGAAAGCCTATCGCGTAATAACGAATGCCAGCGGGCCCGGCGGATGCCTGCACCTTACTTCCCGGCGGGATGAAGTACAGGGACGCGGGTTCGGCTTTAAAAGAAGCTTTTTCTATCGTGAGGGTGCCCGAGCCGTTGATCACCCAGATGAGAACGGCTTCGCGGGAGCCGGCGAAATTCAGGAGCGACTGTTTCTTTTGTCTCCGTTTGCGAATGAAAGCGAGCAGGTGAACGGTGTGCTGCCGGGATAATGTCGTGGTCATGTTGGAATGCTCCTTCGATAAGTTGTAAAGCTACAATCAGATAAGAAAAAGGGTACAGAGAGATATGGACGGCCAGACCGGCATATAATATCCTTTTAATGATAACAATTCTCATTAACAATGAAAAGGAGGAATGAGTGCCCGGGCATTGCAGAAAGGCACAACATCCAAGCAAGTTGTTCGACATTTTAAGCAAACACAAGGGAGAGAGAGAAGAAATGAATTGGTATGCAAGCAAGCAATCCTGGACCGTCATGTCCATCGTTTTATGTTTCATGATCGTAATAAGCGGATGCGCATCCGGCGCCAAGTCAACTTCCGGGTCGACGTCAGAGCCGGCGTCCGGGGCAGCCGCATCGCCGGCAGGAACGGCCGCAGCAGCGGAAAAGGCGGCGGATGCGCCGTATAAAGTGACGCACGCCATGGGTGAAACGACGATCAAGGGTACGCCTAAACGGGTTGTCGTATTGACCAACGAAGGAATGGAAGCCGTCATATCGCTCGGCATCAAGCCGGTGGGAATTGTGAAGGCGTGGGGGATGGACCCCGTTTATCAGCATCTGACGAAAGAGTTCGAAGGCATCCCGATTCTCGGCGATGAAAACCAGCCGAATTTGGAGCAAATAGCCGCTCTGAAGCCGGATTTGATTTTGGGCAATAAATTCCGTCAAGAAAAAGTATATCCGCAGCTCAGCGCTATCGCACCGACCGTATTCTCCGAGCGCATTCACGGCGATTGGCAGATCAATTACAAGATTTATGCTGAAGCGTTGAACAAGAAAGCGGAAGGCGAGAAAAAGTTCGCCGAGTTCGATGCCCGCGTACAGGACCTCAAACAGAAGTTGGGCGACAAAATCAATACGAAAGTTTCACTCGTGCGTTTTAATCCGGGCGGAGTCGTGCGCATTTATTATAATGACACATTTGCCGGCACTTTGCTCAAAAAAGTAGGATTGCAGCGCCCCGAGGTTCAAAATAAAGACAAGTTTTCGGACGATGTAGGCAAAGAGCGCATTCCGGATATGGATGGCGACGTTCTCTTCTATTTCACTTACGACAATGAAAAAGGCGAAGCGGCCAAAAGCGAGCAGGAATGGCAAAACGATCCGCTTTGGAAAAACTTGAATGTCGTGAAAAACAATAACGTTCATAAAGTGTACGACGGAATTTGGAATTCATCAGGCGGCATTATTTCGGCGAATTTAGTGCTGGACGATTTGGCGAAATATGTAGCGAAAAAATAAACCGCAAATAAATGAAAAGCCTGCTTCTTGGATTTGGAAAATCTGGGTGGCAGGCTTATTTCTATTTGGAAAGAAGGCGCGAAATTAGTCATTGCTGCCCGCCGTGAGGACCGTTTGAAAGCTTTGGCCCAATCCCTGCCGGATGCCGAAACTACTTCAAAGGATCCTCAGATCCAAGAATGGCTGAAGAATACGGCGCGTACAGAAGGCATGGGGTTGCGTTCAAGCGATATTGCCGATGCCGTGGCTTACGCCATCAACACGTCTGACACGGTAGCGGTAAACGAAATCTTAATCCGTCCGACCAAACAAGCAGTATAATATAAATCGACTCAACATGCTAAAAATAGCCTTGGCCGACTAACAGCCAAGGCTATTTGCATATGAGCGAATCGGAGCCGATTCACGATTAGTGACCGATCATCGCCGGGTTCGGATTGTCCCCGCCGGCTGCCATCGGTTTTGTTTGCGTAGGAGTTGACATAGGTTCCTGCTTTCCGCTCATCGAGCTTTATATGGAGACTTTCTCGTACAAATACGCAGGCAATGCCTGCACGAACGGCGACCAATCGCCCGTCGTGTAAAGATGAAGCCGGTGCATGGCCCGCGTACACGCCGTATAAAGAAGCTTGCGCTCGTTTTTCCGGCCGTAAGCTGCGGACGAAGCATCATAGACCAAGACTGCATCGAACTCGATACCTTTGGCGAGATACACGGGAATGACCATCACTCCTTTTTCAAAGCCTGACGTCCCCTTCGTAATGAGCTGCAGAGCTTCACTTCCATGAATCCGTAACGATTCATAAGCCTCACGGCTTTCGGCCGCGGTCTTCGTAATGACGGCGATGGAATCGAAGCCCTCGGCTCTGAGCGCCGCAATGTCTGCCACAATTTGCGCATCACGCTTCTCCCCGCTGTCCGGTCTCGTGAGAAGTGGTTTTGGGCCGCGCCTTTCAAACGGTGCAATTTCTTCCCCGCCTGGAAGCATCGATTTCGTAAATTCAACGATCTCCCTGGTTGAACGATAACTGCGTACCAAGCGGACAAGGCATGTTTCGGCTTCGCCAAAAAGGCGGACAAGCGGCGAATCGGCTGCGTCCAGACTTGTGGCCTGCATGAAGATTGCTTGCCCGAAATCGCCGAGCACCGTCATCCGGGCACGGGGGAACAGCTTTTTTAAATATTCATATTGAAACATCGAGTAATCCTGGCCCTCATCAACGAAAACATACCGGATTTCCGTGTTCGTCCGGACGCCTTCGATCAGTTCTTTTACATACAAATAGGGAGTCGCATCCTCGTAGAATAACTCGTTCCGGAGCAGCGCTTCCTTGGTTTGCCTGCATATTTCAGGCCACAGCGGGGGGATGACGGCCCCATTCGTTTTCTCCCGATAAGCGGTATCGCCCTCAAACAATTGGCCATATATGCCTTTGATATCTACAAACGAGAGTTTCTTCACGATTTTCCTTAGCGGTTTGAAACTTTCTTTCACGATCCTGCGGCGGAGCAGATCTTCCTCCTTTTGGGCGAAGTCAAAGTCGCCTTCATCTTCGCGGCGCTTGTTGTTCATTTTCTCGCGAACTACAGCGTAATGTTCCGCAACGTCGAATACTTCCTTCTCTTTATGCAGCATTCCGTAGACTTCCGTGTACTGCTCGGTGTCGAGATAATTCAACTCTTCCTCTACCCAAAGCGCGTCCCGTTCCATGCGTTCCAGCGAGGCCAGTTCATTCAGCAGCCATTCTTGCAAGAGAACGATACGATTGAACAACGGCAGTGAACGGTCATAACCGTAAAATTTCGCTCTCATTCGCTCCGCCGTAATCAAATCGCGGTCCCGAAACCGAATAGCGTTGAATTGCATGCCTTCCCGTCCCAGCCACATTCCATAGTTTTGCAGAGCTTGCAGGAAAGCTTCGGAAGCTTTATATTCGATCCCCTGAAGACGGGCCTCGTATCCCGGCGCTCCTTGTGCGGTCAATACGTATTCGATCTGATCAAAGGGATCCTCCGGCCGTAACGAGGAACTCAACCAATAATCGAGATATTCTTGAAAAGTCGTCTGCTGCATATTTTCTTCACCGAGTTCCGGAAGGACAGTGGAGATATAACCGGCAAACATCGGATTCGGTGAGAAAAGAACGATCTGATCGGCCTTGATCGTCTGGCGGTGTTTGTACAGAAGGTACGCCACCCGCTGCAATGCCGCGGAAGTCTTACCGCTGCCGGCAGCCCCCTGTACGATAAGCATCCGGTTTTTGTCATTGCGGATGATGGCGTTTTGCTCCTTCTGGATAGTTGCCACGATACTCTTCATTTGCGAGTCCGCACCTTTGCCGAGCACTTGCTGCAGGATTTCGTCTCCGATCGTTTCGCTTGCGTCAAACATGTTGCGGATTTGCCCGTTTTGAATCTGAAACTGCCGCTTGAGCTCCATCGTTCCTTCGATTCGTCCGGCCGGCGTGACATAAGACGCCGGGCCGGGGGAGAAGTCGTAGTACATGCTTGCGATTGGCGTTCGCCAGTCATAGATCAGAAAGCTCAACCCGTCTTTGTCGACGAAGGAAGATACGCCGATATAAATCTGCTCGCTGAGGTCCAGGCCATCCTCTTGAAAGTCGAGGCGTCCGAAATAAGGAGAAGGGAGCAGACGGTTCATGCTTTTCCATTGCTGTGTCAACAGTTTGTGACCGCGTTCCCGTTCGGCCAATAACGCGGACTGCTGGTTAATCGTGTAGAAGGTCTCTTCGAAATCTTCGAATGTGCTTGTGTTAATCGTAACTTCTTCCCAAAACCGCTTGCGAAAGTCCGCAGCCTGATCCCGCAGTCCGGCAACCTCCGGCTCCAGTTCGGCGATTCTCGCCTGCAGCTTGTTCCTGACCCGTTCCAATCGCTCCTGTTCCTGCTGCCAATCCTTCGCTTCCATATCCGAACACACTCCTTTTTCCGTTTTTTTGGGGATGAAAAAGAGCATTGACAAATCAAAGTTCCAGATGTATAATTAAATTGGGAATAAAATTGGATACACTGATTATTTAAATTTGTCAATACCGCTAATGATTATATCATAGCGTTATTTTGCGTTCAATATATTTTTTCGCCCTCCGACAGGGCTGAATACTGACCCGGATTGCGGGGCAGTTTTAACAAACCACCGCGGAGTTAAGCTGCCAGAAGATGACCCTTGAATTCATCAAGGGTCATCTTTTTTTACGTCCACCCGCTCCATCATCTGCCACGCCTCTATTTCGGTCAAAGTGTGATAGAATAGAAAAATAGCTGGAGAAAAGGAGACCTTTCATGACGATAAGATTCGTGATAGGCCGGGCCGGGAGCGGCAAAAGCGAACGCTGTCTGGCCGAGCTGAAGCAGCGTCTGGCGGCCGAACCGGAGGGACCGCCGCTGATTCTGCTCGTCCCGGAGCAAGCGACCTTTCAAGCGGAGCATGCGCTTGTGTCCGATCCGCAGATCGGCGGCATGATCCGCGCGCAGGTGCTGAGCTTTCACCGCCTGGCCTGGCGCGTGATGCAGGAGGAAGGCGGCACGGCAAGGCTGCCGATTGACGATACCGGCAAAAAACTGCTTTTGACGAGCATTTTACATACATGCAAGGAACAGCTTCGCCTGTTCGGCCATGCGGCCGGGCAGATGGGATTTGTCGACAGGCTCAACCAACTGTTTACGGAGTTCAAACGGTACTGCGTGACGGCGGGGCAGCTTGACGAACATGAGCGCAATCATATGGCTGGAATCGGAGCAAGCGGCCTTCTCCGCGAGAAGCTGCACGATATCCGGCTGGTGTACCGGGAGTTCGAGTCGTCGCTGGCACGGCAGTATTTGGACGGAGAAGACTATTTGACCCTGCTGGCGGAGCAAATTCCGAATTCCGCTTATTTGCGGTCGGCCTCGATCTGGATCGACGGCTTTCACGGTTTTACGCCGCAGGAGTTCGCCGTGCTTGGCGGGCTTTTTGCAAGCTGCAAAGATGTGACGATCACGCTCTGCCTCGACCGCGCCCTGGCGGCGGAAGACAGGCCTGACGAGCTGGATCTGTTTCATCCGACGGCAAAAACGATGGTGCGCCTGCAGCAAATGATCTGGGAGCTGGGGCTTGGCCCTGCGGAAGTTTTGTGCCTATCGCCGGACAGCTCGCCGCGCTTCAAGGATAGTCCTGCGCTCAGTCATCTGGAACGTATGTTCGATGGTCGTATCGGCGGGCTGGCGCAGCGTTACAAGCCAAGCGGAGGCGAGAAGCTGAGCGATCAGCTCGTCGTGCAGGAAGCCGTTCACCGCCGGGCGGAGGTGGAGGGGGCGGTGCGCGACATGCTGCGGCTCGTGCGCGAGCAGGGGGTGCGCTGGCGTGAAATCGCCATTATGGTGCGCAACATGGAGGGGTATCAGGATTTGCTCAAGTCGGTGCTGTCCGACTATGAAATCCCTCATTTTTTTGACCAAAAGCGCGCCGTGCTGCATCACCCGCTAGTGGAATTTATCCGCTCGGCTATGGAGGTCGTGCAGCATAACTGGCACTATGACGCAGTTTTCCGCCTGATCAAAACGGATCTGCTGCTCCCCGCCGATGCTGCATCCGACCGTCCTCTCATGGACAAGCTGGAAAACTACGTGCTGGCCTTCGGCATTCAAGGCTACCGCTGGACGGACGGCAAGCCGTGGACGTTCAAGCTGCGCGCCAATTTGGAGCAGGCAGAAGACGCGATTCAGTCAGACGCTGTTGAGTTGGAGCGGTTGAACGCGGCCAGGGAAATCGTCGTCAAGCCGCTGCTTGCTTTCGCCAAGCGTTTGCATCAGGCGAAGACGGTCAAAGCGCAGGTTGAGGCGCTCTATATGCTGCTGGAAAGCGTCGATGCGCCCCAAAAGCTCGAGGCATGGGGGGAGGCCTCCCTTCATGGGGGCAAGCCGGAAAAAGCGCGCGAGCACGGACAAATGTGGAACAGCGTCATGGACATGCTCGACCAATTGGTCGAGACGATGGGGGATGATGCGGTGTCCGCGGAGCTTTTTGCCGAGCTGTTGGAGACAGGGATGGAAAGCATGAAGCTCGGCCTTGTGCCGCCGTCCATGGATCAGCTGCTGGTCGGCAGCATGGACCGGACGCGCTCAAGCGGCATCCGCTACGCTTACATACTGGGTGTGAACGACGGCGTCATTCCGGCGCAGATGGATGAAAAAGGCGTGCTGACCGAAGCGGAGCGCGAGGCGCTGACGGAATCGGGCCTGCCGATGGCCGACGGCAGCAGGCGCAAGCTGCTGGATGAGCAGTTTATTATTTACACGTCGCTGACCGTGCCCGGCAAAAGATTATGGCTCAGCTATCCGCTGGCCGACGAGGAAGGGAAATCGCTGCTGCCCTCGGAGCTGATCAAGCAATTGCGCCAGCTGTTCCCGGGGACCGAGCAGCCGCTTCTGCTCGCCGAACCGGCGGCGGAAGCGCCGGAAAGCGAGCAGGCTGCCTACATCGCCCATCCAAGCCAGGCGATTTCCTATTTGGCCGTCCGCATGAAGCATTGGATGCTCGGCGGCCGCATGGCCGATCTCTGGTGGCAGACTTACAATTGGTATGCCGACCGGCCGGACTGGCGGATGAAGCTGCAAGCGATCGTCGGCGCGCTGCAATATACGAACAAAGAGGCGGACTTAAGCGCGCGAACGAGCCAGCGCCTGTACGGCCAACATTTGCGCGCAAGCGTCTCGCGGATGGAGCGGTATGTCGCGTGCCCGTTCTCCCATTTCTTGTCTCACGGCTTACGGCTGCAGGAAAGGCGGGTATACAGGCTGGATGCACCGGACATCGGCCAATTGTTCCACGCTGCCCTGAATCAGTTCGTCCGTAATCTTCAGCAGGACCAATTGTCCTGGGGCGAGCTTTCGGCGGAGGCATGCATGGAGCGCTCCGCGCAGGTCGTCGACGAGCTGGCGCCGAGGCTACAGGGGGAAATACTGCTGAGCTCCAGCCGTTACGCCTACATTGCGCGTAAGCTGAAGCAGGTGGTCGGACGGGCTGCGGTCGTGCTCGGCGAACATGCCAAACGCGGTCAATTCCAGCCACTCGGCCTGGAAATCGACTTCGGACCGGGCAAAGAGCTGCCGGCGCTGACCTTTCAGCTCGACAACGGCTGCACGATGGAAATTATCGGACGCATCGACCGCGTCGACAAAGCCGACGGCGAACAGGGCGTGCTGCTGCGCGTTATCGACTACAAATCAAGCCAGACTTCGCTGCAGCTCTCCGAGGTGTACTACGGTCTTTCTCTGCAAATGCTCACCTATCTGGATGTCATCCTGACGCACGCCGAGCAGTGGCTGGGCATTCCGGCGAAGCCGGCGGGCGTGCTGTACTTTCATGTACATAACCCGATGCTGCAGCAAAAAAATGCGCTTGCACCGAGCGAAGTCGAACAGGAGCTGCGCAAGCGGTTTAAAATGAAAGGCCTGATCACCGCCGACGCCGCCGTCGCGGGTCTGATGGACGATCAGCTCGTCCAGGCGGCAGGCCACTCCCAGCTCATTCCGGTGGCGATCAAAAAGGACGGCACCTTCTATTCCAGCTCTTCGGTAGCGACGGATGCCCAGTGGGACACGCTGCGCAGCTATGTGCGCAAGCAGGTGAAGCGAATCGGCACCGGCATTACCGACGGGCATGTCGATATCGCGCCTTACCGGCTGGGCAAAAAAACGGCTTGCCAGCATTGCTCGTACCGTTCCGTCTGCCAGTTCGACCCGCTGTTTGAAGGCAATGAAATGCAAATATGGAGACAGCGCGGAAAAGATCAGCTTTGGTCCGAATTGGAGCAGGGTGCCCGTACGGCCGCGTCCGGGGCCGCGGAAAGGAGCGCAGCAAATTGAACCGACACCAACAACCAAAGCCGGCGGGCAGCACCTGGACGGACGACCAATGGGATGCGATTACGCTCGGCGGCCGGCATATGCTCGTCGCTGCTGCGGCCGGCTCCGGCAAAACGGCGGTGCTCGTCGAGCGGATCATTCGCCGGATCTCCAGCGAATGGGAGCCGATCGATGTCGACCGCCTGCTCGTCGCGACGTTCACCAAAGCGGCGGCAGCGGAAATGAAGCACCGCATCCGCGACGCGCTGGAGAAAGAGCTGACGAAGCAGCCGAACTCGCAGCATTTGCGCAAGCAGCTCGCCCTGATGGGGCGCGCGTCCATTACGACGCTGCATTCTTTTTGTCTGGAAGTGGTGCAGCGCTACTTCAGTCTGATTCGTTTGGACCCGGGGTTTCGGATCGCCAACGAGACGGAAGCGGAATTGCTAAGACAGGATCTGCTCGGCGAGATGCTGGAACAGTATTACGCCGCGAGCGGAGAGGCCAGCGCCTTCTGGCGGCTGGTCGATTCGTTCAGCGGCGAGCGCAGCGACGACGCGATCATGCAGCTTGTGCAGAAGCTGTATGACGTGTCGCGCAGCCACCCGTGGCCGGAATACTGGCTGCGGGCGACGGCCTCGATGTTCGGGCCGCCTGCTTCCGCAGCCGGCGGGGCGGCGGATGCGGAAGCGCCCGGGATGGAGGCGCTGCGCGAGGCGGCGGCCGCCCTGGCGCCGGCGGATATGGCGGTCTGGGAGCGGGCTTTGGTCCGCGACCTGTCGCTGGAGCTGGAAGGCGCAGCGGATTTGCTGCGCCAGGCGCAGGAACTGGCCGAGCTGCCCGGCGGTCCGGCGCCTTATTTGGACAATTTGCGGGAGGACCTTCTGCTTGTGCACAATTTGCTGGAAACGACGTCCTATCCGTGGTCCGTTCTGTACCAGGGCTTCCAAACGGTTGAATTCGGGAAGCTGAAGGCGTGCAAGGGGGACGATTACGACAAAGAGCTGCAGGAAGAAGTGAAAGAGCTTCGCAACCGGGCCAAAGAGCAGATCGGCAAAATCAAAGAGGAGCTGTTCGGCCGCACGCCCGAACAGTTTGCGCAGGAAATCGCCGAGCTGGCCCCTGTGCTGCATACGCTGGTCGATCTTGTGCAGGACTTTGGGCAGCGCTACCGGCAGGCGAAAGCGGAAAAAGGCTTGATCGATTTTGCCGACCTGGAGCATTACTGCCTGCAAATTTTAATTGCGCCGGGCTCACCGCCGGGCGAATTGATTCCGTCCGAAGCGGCGCTGGCCTACCGCAAACAATTTGCGGAGGTGCTGCTCGACGAGTATCAGGATACGAACCGGGTGCAGGAGGCGATCGTTACGCTGATCTCGAACTCCGCGCCGGGAAACCGCTTTATGGTCGGCGATGTGAAGCAAAGCATATATAAATTTCGATTGGCCGAGCCGGAGCTGTTTCTTGAGAAATACAAAGCTTACCGCTCCAAGCGCGAGCAGGCGGAACAGGCCGGAGGAACGGCGGAAGGCGGACGCATCGATCTGGCGCGAAATTTTCGCAGCCGGGTGGAAGTTGTCGACGCCGTCAATTTTTTGTTCAAGCAATTGATGAACGAAAAAGTCGGGGAGATCGAATACGATACGAGAGCAGAGCTGGTATACGGCGCGGGTTATCCGCCCCCGGCCTCGGACTGCTCGGTCGAGCTGCTGGTCGTCGACCGCTCCTCGGACAGCCGGGCTGTGGGCGAGGCCGATGACAGCGGGGAACCGGACGATGCGGACGGCATGGAGCCGGAAAACGGCGGCGATGGCAGCGCCGCTTTCGCCGATCCCGTGCTGGAGGCGCAGGAGATGGAAACGGCGCAGCTGGAAGCGCGGGCTATTGCCGCACGTATTCGCGAGATCCTGGGCGACGGCGGGAAGAGCGAGCCGTTTCACGTATTCGACAAGCGCACAGGCGGCACGCGTCCGGCGACATACAGGGATATCGTCATTTTGCTGCGGGCGACCCAGCAATGGTCGCCGGTTCTGATCGACGAGCTCAAGCAGCAGGGCATTCCCGCTTATGCGGAGCTGAGCACCGGCTACTTTTCGGCTACCGAGGTCGAGGTGATGATTTCACTGCTGAAAATCATCGACAACCCTTACCAGGACGTGCCGCTGGCGGCGGTGCTGCGCTCTCCGGTCGGGCAATTGACCGCCGACGAGCTGGCACAGGTCCGCATCACGGACAAATCGCTGCCGTTTTATGAAGCGCTGCTCCAGTTTGCTGGCGAAAGCGGACATGCGCCGGAACAGAGCCCGCCGGATGCGGAGCTGCTCGGCCGGCTGAACCTGTTTACGGAGCGGCTTGAGCAGTGGCGAAACGATGCCCGCCAAGGCTCGCTCGCCGACTTGATCTGGAACATTTACCGCCAGACCGGCTATTACGATTTTGCGGGCGGCCTGCCCGGCGGTTTGCAGCGCCAGGCGAACCTCCGCGCGCTGTATGACCGGGCGAGGCAATACGAAAGCACGTCCCTGCGCGGGTTGTTCCGCTTCCTCCGGTTCATCGAACGGATGAAGGACAGCGGAGGCGATCTCGGCACGGCGCGCGCGCTCGGCGAGCAGGAGGACGTCGTCCGGATCATGTCGATTCATAAAAGCAAAGGGTTGGAATTCCCGGTCGTTTTCGTTGCCGGAATGGCGAAAATGTTCAACCAGCGCGATTTGAACGACGCCTTCCTGCTTCACAAGGAGCTTGGCTTCGGGCCGCGCTTTGTCGATACGGCGCTTCGCGTCAGCTATCCGACGCTGCCGCAGCTGGCGATCAAAAGGCGCATGAAGCTGGAGCTTTTGGCCGAGGAAATGCGCGTGCTGTACGTAGCGCTTACGCGGGCCAGAGAAAAGCTGTATTTGCTCGGCACGGTGAAGTCGCTGGAGAAACAGCTGCGCAGCTGGGGGAGACATTTGTCCAGGACGCAGTGGTATTTGCCCGATTTTGAATTAGCCAAAGCCAAAAGCTACCTCGACTGGGTCGGACCAGCCGTGCTGCGTCATCCGGACGCGGCTCCGTGGCGGGAGCGGATCGGGATGGACGACAGCTCGCCGGAGGTGCGCCTGCTGCAAGATCCGTCCGTGTGGAAAGTGACCGTCCTGACGCCGGAAACGCTGCAAGCCGGCCTGACGGACGAGCAGGTCTCACTGCTCCCGGATGCGGAGCGATGGGCAGAAGTCCGCGGCATGGAACCTGTTCCCGCTTCCGGCAAATGGGCGGATTGGCTGGGGGCAAGGCTTTCATGGTCATACGCGCATGCGGAGGCGCCGAAGCTTTACGCCAAGACGACGGTATCCGAGATGAAGCGGTTGTCCGAAACGGGCCGCCTGGAAGGCGAAGGCGAGCTGCCGGCCGCTCCGGCGCAGCCGCAGGCTGCGATTTGGCGCAGACCGCGTTTTATGGAAGAGAAGAAGCTGACCGCTGCGGAGAAAGGGACTGTTGTGCATGCGGTCATGCAAAACATTTCGCTGGCCGAAATGCCGACCGAGGCGAGCATTCGCCAGACGCTTGAAGAGATGCTGCGCAAGCAAACGCTGACCGTGCAGCAAACCGGTGTTGTGGATATTCCGGTTATTTTGAAGTTTTTCCACAGCGATATCGGCCGCCGCATGGTGAAGGCTGCGCATGTCCTGCGCGAGGTGCCGTTCAGCTTCGGCCTGCCCGCAGGCGATGTTTATGGAGAGACGGAGCATTCCACATCCGGGGAAACTGTGCTCATACAAGGGGTCATCGACTGCTTGTTCGAGGATGAAGAGGGGTTGGTACTGGTCGATTTCAAAACGGATGCGGTAAAAGGCAGCTCCCCGGACGAGCTTCGCACGCGTTATGAGACGCAGATCAGCCTGTATACCCGCGCAGTTGAACATATTTGGAAACGTCCGGTGGCCGGCAAATATTTATATTTTTTTGACGGTTCGCTGCTGCTGGACATGTAAAGAAAGGAGCTGAATGATGCGTATTTTGCATACCGGAGATTGGCATTTCGGCAGGACGCTGGAAGGCCGCAGCCGCATGGAGGAGCAGGAAGCTTTTATGGACGAGCTGGTGCGGATCGTGCGCGATCAGCAGATCGATCTGGTGCTGGTGGCCGGCGATATATACGATTCCGTCAATCCGCCGGCCGCAGCGGAGCAGCTGTTTTATGAAGGAATCGCCAGGCTTGCTGACGGAGGAGCGCGGCATGTGGCGGTCATTGCCGGCAATCACGACCACCCGGACCGTCTGGCGGCTTCCGCTCCGCTTGCGGCCAAGCAGTCCATAACGCTGGTCGGTCTGCCCGTGCCGGACATTCAAACAGTCGGCATTGCCCGCACCGGCGAGCTGGCCAAGCTGGTCATGCTCCCTTACCCTTCCGAATCCAGGCTTAAAGAGATGCTATCGTTTGAGGCGGAGGAGGAAGCGCTGCGCAGCAAATATTCGGAACGGGTCGGCGCTTTAATCCGCCGGCAAGCGGCGTCGTTTGCGCCGGATACGGTCAATTTGATCATGAGCCACGTGTACGTGCTGGGCGGACAGGAGACGGAATCGGAGCGTCCGATCCAGGTCGGCGGCGCATATACCGTCGATACGGCCGCATTGACGGCGGGCGCGCAGTACGTCGCGTTAGGCCATCTTCACCGCCCGCAAAATGTGAAGGCCGCATCGCCGATCCGCTACTGCGGCTCGCCGATGGCGTACAGCTTCTCGGAAGCGGGTCAAGCCAAATCGGTCACTGTGCTGGACCTGGCTCCGGGACAGGCGGCCGAGCCGCAGGAAATTTATTTGATTTCCGGAAGGCCGCTCGTCGGCTGGAAAGCGAAGCAGGGCATCCGGCAGGTGTATGAGTGGTTGGACGAAGGCCGGGATGCCGGGGCCTGGATCGACCTGGAAATTACGATGACGGAAGCGATGTCCATGGAGCAAATTCAGTCGCTGCGCAAAGCGTGCGACGGTTTCATCCACATTCGCCCGATCTATCCGGAAATCGAAACCGCCAGAGCGGCTGTTCCGCGGGACGCCCTTTCGATGGAAGAACAGTTTGCCCGGTTCTATGCCCGGCAAACCGGCGGCGCGCAGCCGGAGCCTGAGCTGGTCAGGCTGTTTCTGGAGCTGCTGCAGGAAACCGATTCGGCGGAAGAATCCGCTTAAGCGCGCATAGGAGGAACTGATTTATGCGACCGATACAATTGCAAATGTCCGGGCTGCAAAGTTACAGGGAGCTGCAAACGATTGATTTCAGCCAGCTGTGCGACGCCGGCGTATTCGGCATATTCGGCCCGACCGGCAGCGGCAAATCGTCGATTCTCGACGCGATTACGCTGTCGCTGTACGGAAAAGTCGAACGGGCGAGCGGAGGCACGCAAGCGATCATGAATCATGCGGAGCAGACGCTTTTCGTCTCGTTCACGTTTGAACTGACGAACGCTGCGGGGACGCAGCGTTACAAAGTGGAGCGGCAATTCAAGCGCGGCTCGGAGCTGTCGATCAACGGGACGGTCAGCCGGCTGCTGCAAATAAATGGCGATGAAACGATCGTTCTGGCGGATAAAGCCGGTGAAGTCAATCAGCGGGTGCAGGCCATTTTGGGGCTGTCGATGCAGGATTTCACGAGAGCCGTCGTGCTCCCGCAGGGCAAGTTCGCCGAGTTTTTGACGCTCACGGGCAAGGACCGCAGGCAGATGCTGCAGCGGCTGTTTCATTTGGAGCAGTACGGCGATCAGCTGAGCGGAAAAGTGAGTTCCAGACTGAAGGAAACGGACGTCTCGGTCAAACAGCTTGCGGCCGAGCAGCAGGGGCTTGGCGAGGCGTCGGAGCAGGCGCTGGCGGAAGCCGAGTCCCGGCTGCGGGAGGCGGAGCAGGAAGCCGAGCGAGGCAAATTGCTTTTGCAGCGGCAGGAAGCCATATACGAAGAGCACAAGCAGTTGTTTCAGTGGCAGGAAGAACAAAAAAAGCTGGAGCAAGAAGCCGCCCTGCTGCAGCAGGACGAGGCCCGCATAGCGGAAAAAGAGACGCTGCTCCGGCAGGCTGATCAGGCCGAACGCGTTCGCCCTTTTTTGGAGCAGCATGGCGCTGCTTCCGGGGAAGTTCAAGCAACGGCCGCTCAGCTTCAGCAGGCGCAATCCGCGCAATTAGCCGCGGACGGGACGTTCCGGCTGGCCGAAGAGGCGTTCGAACAGGCGCAGCAGGAGCTTGCCGCAAGCGAAGGTCCTTTGCTGCTGCGTTTGGATCAGCTTCAGCAAGCGCTCGTTTTGCAGCAGGAGCTTGAGCAGCTGCAGGCGCAGCAGCGGGAAGCGGCTGCAGGCGAGGCTGCGGCTCTGGAGCAGTACCGCGGCATTCAGGCGGAACTGCACAAAAATGCCGAAACGAAAGAGCGGGCGCTCCAGAAACAGGCGGAGCTCAAAGAGCAGCTGAAGCGCACGGAGACGAGCGTGTCGGTCAGGCAGCAGCTGCAAACCGCCGCCCACGAAAAGAAATCGATCGAAATGCTGGAGGCGCAAAAGCTCGGGCAGGAGAAGGAGCGGGAGCTAAAAGCCGCTGCCTTGAAATCGTTGGAGCAAAGCAGCCTGGATTTGTCGGCGAAGCGCCGGACGGCAGCGGATAGACTGCTCGATTTGTTGGAATCGGCAGCCGCAACCATTAGCTGCGTTCAGCAGGATGAGGAGCGGCTGAGCAGCCTCGCGCCTCTGCTGTCCGCCGAAGCGGAGCGGTGCAGGCTGGCCTGGCTGCGCCGGGAGCGGCAGGCGTTGGCGGCCCAATTGGCCGGCCAGCTTGCGGACGGAGAAGCGTGTCCCGTCTGCGGCTCGACGCATCATCCGGCGCCGCTGGACGCTGCGCATGCGGATGATGCCGGAAGCGGCGAGGAAGCATTCAACCGGCTGCAGAACATGCTGCAGCAGACGAAGGAAATGCAGTTCGCGAACAGACAGCGGCTGCAGCGGGTTTCGGCAATACATACGCAAGTGCTTGAATATAGTGAGCGGGTGCTGCCGGATTCCGGGGAAGCGGCGCGGCTGGAAGCCGCTCCTGCACTGGCTGCGGAGGACAAGCGGCCGCAGATGGGCCCGGAAGCTATCGAGGGGCTTTGGAGTGCTTTGCACACTTCGGAAGCATCTGTTCAGCAGCAAATCGAAGGGCTGGAGCGCGGCTGGGCAAACGTGCAAAAAGAGCTGCAGCAGTTGGAGCAGCAGCAGGCGCAGGCGGAAGCGCAGCAGCAGGCGGCCTCGGCTGCACTGAGCGAGGCCGAGAGCAAACTGGCTGCAGCGGTGCATATACTGCAGCAGCACGCAGACGCTTGGCGCTCGCGCTTCGCCGAGCTTGCCTGGGAGCACGTCGACCGGCAGCTCGAGGAGCTGCTGGAGAAGGAACGGCTCGCGGACGAGCTGCGCGGCCGCATCGAGAAGAGCATCCCGTTTCTCGACGGGCTGCTCGCGCGC